>NZ_MWLP01000170.1:0-922 GCF_010634885.1 Microbacterium sp. B35-04
CGAACGCGCCGTCGGGCAGTTCGTCGAGCCGGCTGCCGATCGCGGACATCGGGATGTTGACCGCCCTGGGCACGTGCCCTGCAGCGAACTCGTCGACCTCGCGCACGTCGATGAGCGGAGTGTCGACGCGCTCACGCAGCTGCTGAACGGTGATGGACTTCATGTCGGCCTCTCGGGTCGCGGCTCCGCCCGGCGGAGCAGGGGCATACACGAAGCGCCCGTCCGGAGACAGGCGCTTGGTGCGGATGCCGCTTACTTCTTGTTGCGGCGCTGGTGGCGAGTCTTGCGAAGCAGCTTGCGGTGCTTCTTCTTCGCCATGCGCTTGCGGCGCTTCTTGATGACAGAACCCACGGAAAACCTCACTATGTCGGGGTCTGGGCGCGGCGTGTGCGGCGCCCGGGAACGAGCAATTACGAAAAATGCCTCGGATCAGTCTAGCCGACGTCGGCGATCGGCCGTTGCAGGGCTTCTGTGACGGCCGACTCGGGCACCCGGTAGCTGCGGCCGAAGCGGACGGCGGGCAGTTCTCCGGAGTGCACCAGGCGGTAGACCGTCATCTTCGACACGCGCATGAGCTCCGCGACCTCGGCGACCGTGAGGAAGCGCACATCAGACAGCTCGGCCATGTCGATTCCTTCCCCAGGAGTGCTGCAGACACTCTAGAACGCGCGGGACCCCTGTGTAAACAAGGTGCTGCTGTGAACTGTGTGGCAGCTGGTGCCGATGGGATCCGCGTCACGCCTCCGGCCGCTGGCGGGCCTTGCGGTCGTGGGCCTCGCGCGCAGCCAGGCGCTCGAGCTTGCGCGCGTCGCGCAGCGCCTTCTCGGCCTGCCGCACCGCCTTCTGCGCCTCGCGGAACTTCTTGTCGTCGGCGATGTCGCCATCGTCGAGCGTGACCCACTGCTTGCGCTCACCCCGGCGA
>NZ_MWLP01000171.1:0-563 GCF_010634885.1 Microbacterium sp. B35-04
GGTGGTCCACACGAGAGCCTCGACGACGGTGAACGAGCCGCGGCTCGCGGCCAGTCCCGCCATCGGCAGGATCACCTCGCTGGGCAGCGGCGGGAACAGGTTCTCCATCGCGATCGCGATGCCTGCGCCGGCGGGCCCGATCACATCCATGAGCGAGACCGCCCAGTCGGCGAGGGTGCTCAGCCAGGATCCATCGGTCGTCTTCACGGTCGTCATTCCGGGTTCCAGATCTGTGGGCGGGCTCGAGGATGGCGGCGGCCGTGCCCTGAGGGCGACGACTCCTCCACGCTAGGCGGGGCGGGTGAATCGTTCCTGGGTGCCAGCCCCCCGATCCCCCCGGGGGTCGCCCGGGGCCCCTGGGCGTCCGGGCCCAGGCCGCGACGTAGACTTGTCGCTCGTGACCGAACGCGTTCTCGTCAACCAGCTCAAGGGCCTCTCCGACGGCCCCGTCTCCGTCTCCGGATGGGTCGAGACCGTCCGCGATCAGAAGAAGGTGCAGTTCGTCATCCTTCGCGACGAGACCGGGGCGGTGCAGCTGGTCAACCCGGCGACGCGGCCGGCCG
>NZ_MWLP01000172.1:0-683 GCF_010634885.1 Microbacterium sp. B35-04
AGCGGTGGTAGTGGTCGCAGGCGACATCGCCCGTGTCGCCGTTCCACACCTTGCCGGGCGTCTTCGAGAACGTGTCCCAGATCGACGGGCCGCGGCCGTCCTCGGCGAACGCGCCCTCCACCTGATACGAGGCCGTCGCCGAGCCGAACGTGAACCCGGGAGGGAACACGAGGCCGGTGTCGCGATAGTCGGGGGTTGCCTGCGTCTGGATCGAAGTCACGCCGTTCACTCTGTCATCTCGGGCCGGCCCGTCGCGAACGCTTGCGCGGGAGAGGCGCGCTCAGCTCGCGGCGAGCCGCTTCTTCTCGGCCGCGACGTCGAAGGTCGCCGCCGGCCAGTGCGGGTCGATCTCTTCGAGCGCCTCCAGCAGCAGGTGCTGCACCGCGAGGCGCGCGTACCACTTGCGGTCGGCGGGCACCACGTGCCACGGCGCGTGATCGGTCGACGTGCGCTCGAAGACGGTCTGGTACGCCGCCATGTACGACGGCCACAGCTCACGCTCGTCGACGTCGCCCGGGTTGTACTTCCAGTGCTTGTCGGGGCGGTCGAGCCGCTGCATGAGCCGCGACTTCTGCTCTTCGGGAGAGATGTGCAGCATCACCTTCACGATCCGCGTGCCGGTGTCGGTCAGGCGCTTCTCGAAGTCGTTGATCGCACCGTAGCGGCGCTCGATCTCGTCGGCC
>NZ_MWLP01000173.1:0-1165 GCF_010634885.1 Microbacterium sp. B35-04
ACATCTATAGCGATCGCAGGTAATTCAGGCAGTGGTAAATCTTATATGCTGACGTACTTACTAAGTGTATTAAAACCGATATCAGAACTCATTATTGTTGACCCTAAGTTTGATACACCGAGCCGTTGGGCACGTATTCATGATTCGGTTCTGTTGCATAGTTAATTTTATAGTATAATTTTAACAAAAAGGAGTCTTCTGTATGAACTATTTCAGATATAAACAATTTAACAAGGATGTTATCACTGTAGCGGTTGGCTACTATCTAAGATATGCATTGAGTTATCGTGATATATCTGAAATATTAAGGGAACGTGGTGTAAACGTTCATCATTCAACGGTCTACCGTTGGGTTCAAGAATATGCCCCAATTTTATATCAAATTTGGAAGAAAAAGCATAAAAAAGCTTATTACAAATGGCGTATTGATGAGACGTACAGCAAAATAAAAGGAAAATGGAGTTATTTATATCGTGCCATTGATGCAGAGGGACATACATTAGATATTTGGTTGCGTAAGCAACGAGATAATCATTCAGCATATGCGTTTATCAAACGTCTCATTAAACAATTTGGTAAACCTCAAAAGGTAATTACAGATCAGGCACCTTCAACGAAGGTAGCAATGGCTAAAGTAATTAAAGCTTTTAAACTTAAACCGGACTGTCATTGTACAGCGAAATATCTGAATAACCTCATTGAGCAAGGTCACCGTCATATTAAAGGAAGAAAGACAGGGTATCAAAGTATCAATACAGCAAAGAATACTTTAAAAGGTATTGAATGTATTTACGCTCTATATAAAAAGAACCGTAGGTCTCTTCAGATCTACGGATTTTCCCCATGCCACGAAATTAGCATCATGCTAGCAAGTTAAACGAACACTGACATGATATATTAGTGATTAGCTATATTTTTTACTTTGCAACAGAACCTTTAGATGTCTCTAAACAAACAATTCATTATCATTTAAAAAGTTTACCTACAAATTTGAATGTAAACAAAGTAGGTAACAAATCATTAATAGATGATAATACAATAGATTATCTAAAAACAATTTTAAATAAAAAAACGACAAAAGAATCGACAAAATTTGATGAAAAATCGACAAACAAAACAGAATCATTAAATAACCAATATAGCAGTTCTATCGCTACATACATCG
>NZ_MWLP01000174.1:0-509 GCF_010634885.1 Microbacterium sp. B35-04
CCGAGGATGGTGGACTTGCGCGAGCGGGTGAAGACGCTCATGTTGCTCCTTGCTGTGTGATTAACACGGGAACGGCTCGGGCGCCGACCCAGTGCCACTAAACCTAATCGCCGTCAGGCCTCCGCAATGTTGCCTTTCGTTAACGATCTGTAACAGCTTGAAAACCGTGGTCGGCGGGCAAATCCTGGGCCTCTCGACCAGCCATGCCTGTGGATAGGTCGTCGTGCGGGCTCGCGCGTGCGAGCGACAACGGGAAACCGCTCGCCCAGAGCCGCCATACCCCTCGTGGGTATACACTGAAGCCTGGTACCCCTCAGGGGTATCACAGCACCTATGACACAAGGAGAAGACATGGCTGAGGCCGAGTACAAGGTGACGGGGATGAGCTGCGGGCATTGCGAGGCTTCCGTGCGCGGCGAGGTGTCCAAGCTCGCGGGTGTCGAGGACGTCCAGGTGAGTGCGACCGCCGGCACGCTGAAGATCGTCTCCTCCGCCGAGGTCGGCGACGA
>NZ_MWLP01000175.1:0-1540 GCF_010634885.1 Microbacterium sp. B35-04
AACATACCTAACAAAAAGATTGCTGCTAAACGTATTATAATAGGCGTAAAAAATGCTACGATGATTTCTGTAATGACATCATTTATTGATTTAGTGTCGTCAATAATTCTACTCAATAATTCTCCATTACTATTTTTATCAAAGAAAGAAGACTTTAAATTCAAAATATGATTCCAGACTTTGTTAGTTAAAGAGTAAATTATTTTTTCGCCTAATTTGGTTAGTAAATATATGCTTAATCCATTTAAAATGGAACTTAATAGAAAAATGAAAACAAATAGCACAATAAATTGTTTGCTTTTTATTACATCAGAAAAATTATCAACTATATTTTGAGTGAATAAAGGTACTATAAGTTGAAATATACTAACTATTACTGATAATAGAACAGCTAATGTTATAAGTAATTTAGGGAATTCAATTTTATTAGCTAAATGTAAAACAGGATTTTTATTTTTCATAATATCCTCCATACCTTTTAATAAATGTCTAATAGTTTAGTATTTTTAATAATGCCCTTTTCGATAATAATACCTTTTTCATTTAAAATGTATGTAAAGGGAGTTTGTGAAATAAATAGTTCTTCCCATTTAATATCTTTTATAATTTCAAAATTTAATGAACCTTTAGTTTTTAAATACTTATCTAAAGTAACTTCATCTTCTATAAAAATTATATAAACATTATTCGTTTTATAATTTAAATTTAACAGTTCATCTACAATTTTATTGCAGTGAGGACACTGTGTGCTCAAACAAAAAATATAATTTTTATTTTCTGTTAGATTAAATTGTTCGTATGGAAAGGGTAGTGATACAGGTATTCCTTGTAAATCCAATAATTTTTGTTTTAAGTTATTATAGAAATATATAGTGCTTATAATTAAAGCTAATATTAGAAATGATACTATGTAAATCATAATTCAATGTTCCTTTCTATGCGTTATTCTTTATATATATGTATATAATTGAAAGTAGAGAAGCTATAATTATATCCCAAACATGTAAAGTAATTTCAAACCTTATAGAAAAAGAAATAAATACTAAAATGAGTATATTAATTGATACTTTAGACCAATTTATATTATTTTTAATATTTGGGCCAAAACAACTACATTCTTGATTTTTCTTACCCATAAATATTAAAGTGATTACAAATATGGTAAAGAAAAAATATACGAATACTAGTAGTGTCATACTCCATACTGGAGGTTTTCTTGCAAGTATAATAGTTAAAGGAATAAATATTTCTGAGAATATTAATAAAATTGAAATAAATTTAATCAAAGTTAAATTAAATTTTTGATTTAATAACTCATACGTATTGAGATAAAAATAAGAAAAGGAATACATTTTTAAAATTCCTGATAGTATTGTATAAATTAAAATGTATGCTAGAACAAAACTAAATAGAAGTCCCATATATTTCACACCTTAAAAAGTATATTATACATGATAAAGCAATTGCTATAATTTTTGTAGGTATAATAAGAAAAGAGTATCATAGAGATAAATATTAAAAGAAAATATAAATATTTAGG
>NZ_MWLP01000176.1:0-656 GCF_010634885.1 Microbacterium sp. B35-04
CAATTATTGTACTTTTTGGATCAATCTTTTTTTTATTTATGTTAGATTGGCAAACTGCACTAGTTGCTCTTGTTTCAATACCACTATATATTATTTTAATAATACCAATAAGCAATATAATGCAAAACCTTTCTTATAAAACTCAGCTTGAAACTGCTAAAGTTAGTGGTATAATATCGCATGTTTTATCTGAAACAAAACTAGTTAAGCTTTCAAATTCAAGTGATAAAGAATTTCGCCACACCAATTCTCACTTACGCAACATTTATCATCTAGGCGTAAAAGAAGGTATTATCAACTCTATTGTAGTTCCTCTTTCTACAATAATTATGCTAATTTCAATGGGAGGTATTTTAGGTTTCGGAGGATATCGAGTAGCATCTGGAGCCATATCTCCTGGTACTTTAATTGCTCTTATTTTTTATATGACTCAACTAACCGAACCTATCGAAAAAATATCCAGCCTTTTTACAGGTTATAAAAAAACTGTAGGTGCAAGTCAAAGACTCTCTGAAATACTAAACGAGGAAGAAGAAAATTTAAATAATACCAATTATAAAATTTCAAATTCTGTAGATTTATCATTTAATAACGTGTCTTTCAGTTATGATGAAAATAATGTTGTTTTCAATAATTTATCTTTTACTATACCGAAA
>NZ_MWLP01000177.1:0-583 GCF_010634885.1 Microbacterium sp. B35-04
GTCGCCGATGCGGTCGGCGGTCGCCAGTGCGCTCGCGGTGAGGGCGTCGCGACTGAGCACGACGCTCTTCGGGATGCCGGTGGACCCTGAGGTCGTCACGACCACCGCAGTGCCGGGTCGAACCTCGGCGGGCAGTCCTTCCACGAGCCCGAGGCTGAGCGCCGGACCCGCGCCGTGCAGCGCCCCGCGCAGAGCTCGGAGGATCTCGCGCGGATCGTCGCCGACGACGGGCTCGAGTTTCATCGGTCTGCACAACTCCACGGATCAGGGTTCGCCTGGGCCCACGTGGGGCCGAGCGGGGCGCGGTGCAATGAGATGCGTGGAGTTCTGCAGATCGCGATCAGCATCAGAAGTGCCAGGGGTAGGGCGACCAATCGGGGGCGCGCTTCTCGAGGAAGGCGTCGCGGCCCTCGACGGCCTCGTCGGTGCCGTAGGCCAGGCGGGTCGCCTCGCCGGCGAACACCTGCTGGCCGACCATCCCGTCGTCGACCGCGTTGAACGCGAACTTCAGCATGCGGACGGCAGTCGGCGACTTGGTGAGGATGGTCCGCGCCATGGCGAGAGCCTCGCGCTCGAGCTCGGC
>NZ_MWLP01000178.1:0-751 GCF_010634885.1 Microbacterium sp. B35-04
AAATTATTATTTCAACTTTTGCAAGATAATAAAACTAGTTATTTAGGACGCATTCTAATCTAATACTAAAATTAGTCAAAAAACTACATAGACATAAAGCTATATAGATGTTAATCTATGTAATGAAAAGGAGGTATATTTATGTCTTATAAAGAATTATCAGCAATATTCAAAGTTTTATCAGATCCAAGCAGGTTATAAATATTAGATTTACTTTCTTGTGGTGAGCTATGCGCTTGTGACTTATTAGAACATTTTCAATTCTCACAACCTACACTAAGTCATCATATGAAGTTATTAGTAGATAACAAATTAGTTACAACACGAAAAGACGGCAACAAACATTGGTATCAACTTAATCATGCTATTTTAGATGATATTATTCAAAACTTGAACATCATTAATACATCTAATCAAAGATGTGTATGTAAAAATGTGAAATCAGGTGACTGTTGATGACCATTTTAGCAATTATAATCTTCTTGTTAACTTTAATCTTTGTGATATGGCAACCAAAAGGTTTAGATATCGGTATTACAGCTTTAATTGGAGCTGTTGTTGCTATCGTTACGGGAGTCGTAAGTTTTTCCAATGTATTAGAAGTAACAGGTATTGTTTGGAATGCTACATTAACATTTGTATCTGTTATTCTTATTTCATTAATATTAGATGAGATTGGATTTTTTGAATGGTCTGCGATACATATGGTCAAGGCTTCAAACGGTAATGGATTAAAAATGTTTGTTTTTAT
>NZ_MWLP01000179.1:0-526 GCF_010634885.1 Microbacterium sp. B35-04
CTCGTCGGCGATGCGCTGGTAGTGCTGCGCGTCCCACGCGACCGCGTAAGTGGCGAGGTCCGCGCCGTGGCCGAAGCGGGAGCCGGGCGGCGAGAGGCCCGCGGCGAGGAGGAAGAACGCCGTCGTGACCACGCGCGACGCCAGGTAGATCGCCGCGATCCGCACCGCGGGCTGTCGCAGCAGCCGACGCGCCGCGGGTTCGGGTAGGCCGGTGCGCGCCTCCGCTCGCAGTCCACTCGCGGTCACGACGCTCCTTCCTCTTGGCGTTGTCCCGAAGAACGCAGGTGCACGCCGTGACCGAGGGCGTGACTCACGCCGCGACCTCCTCGCGCCGGAGCAGGTCGAAGGCGACAGCGCGGTACTGGTTCAGCATCCGGCGCCGTCCCAGGCGCGGTCGGGCGGCCAGGGCCCGACGCCGGAACTCGGGCCGGTTCTGCAGCACCGTCTGCCAGGTGTCCGCGATCGCGCCCGCGTCCGCGGGAGTGACCACTCCGATCCCGTCGATCTGCACCGCGGCGTCGCCGAC
>NZ_MWLP01000018.1:0-38742 GCF_010634885.1 Microbacterium sp. B35-04
GAAGGGCAGGGCGCCGGTCGACGCCTCGCATTGAGAGGCCTGAGGAATCGAGCTCTATCTTGCCCGAGGAAAAAACGACACCCTCTGTGTGATCCAGGTCCGCGACCAGGAGTGGGAACAGACGGGTTGCGGCGCCGGACTCGGAGTAGGTATCGAACTCGAAAGCGGCACCCGCATCGAGGCGGGGACCTTCAAGTTCCCCGAGCAACAAGTCGGCGGCGGAGTGCGCGGACAACTCAGCGAGAGCGCCACGGTGATCACCTATTCGTAGGAGATCACCGAATCACACGTTCTTTCTTCGCATGCACTATCCGGGTAGGAAGCGTCCGCTTGACGGTCGTTGAGCGGGCCGCTTCCGCGCGAACCCAGTCGTTCGCCTACTCACTGGTCCGCACTTTCAGAAGGCGGCCCCTGCGCATGGCGCGCCGGCTGGCCGTATGCGGCCCCTGACGGGCGGGTTGGGGTTACCGCGCCTACGGATGCGCCCCGGGTTGGCCGTTCGGCCTTCCGCGGTCAGGGCAGTGCGACGAACGATGCCAGGAAGTCTCGGGCTGACTGAGTGTCGAGCCGGTACGTCTGGTTGGTCGCACGACACCAGCGGTCGGTGCGCACGGTGGTTGAGACTACGAGGTTGCTGTCGACGCCGCCGAGGAAGTGAGGCCCTCCCGAGTCGCCGGCACAGATGCCGCCGTCGCCGGTTGACGGGTTCTGCGACAGCTCGAGTGCGTTCGGCCTTAGCGACTGGAAGCTCTGCAGTGCGTAGCGGCGTACACCGTCGCGCCCCTCGTTTGTGTTCGGCCCGCCGGTCTTGTCCGTGCGTACGGAGCCGTAGCCGACCGTGGTGAACGTCTGGCTGCGGAGCTGTCCGCTTGCCTTCAGCTCGTCGAGGAGGCCGGCCGTGGGCAGCTCGGCTGGGGTGATGCCAGGTGAGCTGTCAAGCAGTATGACGGCGATGTCGTGGGTGTCGGCCTGACCCCCCGAACCCCAGAGGGGGTGCTTTATCGCGGTTCCTCTGATGAGGCCGGTGGGCGCGGACGCGTCCTCGTCATACATCGTGGCGAACGAGACCCAATACGGCTGCCCGACCCGTTCGAGGACATCGACGCAGTGAGCCACGGTCAGGAACACGTTTGCGGAGATCAGGGTCCCGGAACAGGTGATGTCGGGTCCCGGGCTGGCAGCATTCCGGTCTATCACGACGACGCCGACGTTCGGATGCAGTTCGCCGTCGGGGTCGCCGAAGGTGATCGCTGATGCCGGGACAGCGCTCGCGCACACGAGTGCCAAGGCGATTATCGTGATGAATAGTCGACGCATGATGGAGTCTCCTTGGCTTACCGGTGGTTGCCGCGGTCCGATGTGCACCATTAGACACCCGCGTTTTGCTCGAATCCATGGGGGTCCTCGCGGTACCTCTGCGGACAGTGATCACGCAATCCGTGACATTCGTTCCGTAGAGCGTTCTGGCCGGTTGCTCGCAATCGAGCTCGGGCAGCCGACACACGTTGTACGACAGCGTCGAATCGCTCGCGGCTGACAGTTCGACGATTGTCGTGGGCACCGTGTCGGCGCAGTCGACGGAGGGCGATGCGACCATCTCATCCGTGAAGGTCACCAATGCGCCGACGAACCCGCAACTCGGCGCAAACCTCGCCGACCCGGCCGGCGGCCCCGCAGCCGCTTCGCTGGAGGAGGGGCGACAGGAACTCTCGCCGACGCTCGAGCTCGGCGAGGAGTACTTCCTCTTCTTGACGCCGACGATGCTGCCTGGGGAAGCCGCCACGCAGTACTTCGTTACCGGAGCAGTCGCAGGTCTCTACCTCCGGCACGACGACGAGTTCCGGCGCGTCGTGCCCGACAGCGGCGATACCCTTCCTGACACAATCACTGCCACTGGGGCCGCGAGCGGATAGCGGTGGGTCATCGTGCTGGTCTCGGGCGCAGACGGAGTCTGTCGGAGTGACCTAACTAGGTCGGACCTCCTCCGGTCGATGTCGCCGACCGGCCAGTCGATGCTTCAAGCCGGAAGATCAGGAGGGGCCCGACTGACGGCACCACCGCGGCGCGCGGGTCCCGCATGGACGCGTGGCGCTCAACGACCCGAGTTCTCCGACTTCACGAAGCGGCGGAGGGCGTCGACTTTGGGAAGATTCACCCAGTACTGCGAGCCGCCGTCTGCGTCCGCGGCGCCAGCCACGAGGAAGGCGGAGGGGGCGAGCTGGTCTAGCAGAGGTGCCAGGAGTTGCGCCCGAGCCGCCGAGACGTAGCCGAGTTTCCGTCCCTGCCTACCAATGACGGCGATCGCCGCGGAGTCGTGCTCATTGCCGGGCTCCCTGACGAGAAACAATTCAGGGGAGATGAGCTTGCTGCGCTCGTCGTAGGCAACATAGTTTGCGACGCCTTGCACTCTCATGCGGGTTGATTCCAGCCCCCGAAGGTCGAGGGAGCTGCCGATCTTGGCAGTTTGCGGGCGCTGGCCTGGCGGCTTAGCTGTGCGCGTTGAACCGGTGATGCGGGGCTCGTACGCTTCGCTGGGCCTCGCGGGGCGCGCGCTGCCCGCGCTCCGGCGGGCGTCCGGCGGAGTGGAGGCGGCGAGTCCGAGGGCGGTTCCACCCGCCTCCAGAACCGAGCGCCAGACTTGCCTGGCTTCCTTGGCGCGCCGCATCGTTCCGGGCATGTCGAGCAACGACTTGACACCCCTCACGATGGACACAGGATCCAGGTCCCCCATGACGCGGTCCATATTGAGGTCGTTGAGCGCAGCCTGCCCCTCGCCCCGGTCTCCTTGGAACACAACGATGCGACGCTTGCCCGCGAAGTCGACCCTCATGGCCTGAGCTGCGAGTGACTGGCTTCCGAAAAGCGGCGGCGCGTCGCCGAGACAGGCGACGTCGGATAGGGGGACGGCCCAGGTATCCCTGTCGCCGTCCTCCACGAAGACGACGGACAACTGCCCATCGTCGCCCACGAGCGCCAGCTCGCCCACGATCTGCAAGAGCCGAATGCCCCACATTGCGCTCTGTCGGTCCTTAAAGAGTTCGACACGACTGGACAACAGAAGTTCGTGACCACTCATTTGCGCTCACCCCCTTACGACTCGCTTCATGTGGGAGAGCGATACAAACCGTTGGAGATACGTCACGGCCAGCCGGTCCGTTCCGGCTCGCTATCGGCTGCTCACCGCCCTCAAACCGGTCCTTCAACGGGACAGGACTGGTTCGGTGGTGAACAGGGGCGAGCGTCAGCGCGATTCGCGTCAGCCACTGATGCCATGGCGGGGCCAGAAGTCCGGACGTGGTTCGATCTGCTCGACGACGTCCACGTACAGGCCGTTGGGATCGAGCAGGCCGAAGCGTCGTTGCCCCCATGTGCGTCCAGCCAGGCGTCTTCACTCGCCATCGTGCTGGGAATCCGAATGCCCGCGAGCTGATTCCGCTTCAGCCGCCCCGACGCTGCCGCATTCGCCATCCAGATGAGGAGGATGCCCGCGCCAACCATCACGACGAACAAGACGGCCCTCGCTATCCACTCGTTCTCCACAGCTCCGACGCTATCTCGCTACCGATCAGCCGTGGATGCATAAGCCAGGTTGCGCGATTGGCTTGCGCCCCCAAGCCGGTCGTTGAGCGCGCCGGCCGTCACCGTGTAGCTGTCGGGATGCCACACCGGTGCGGCAGGATGACGAAGTGACCTCCTACGCGCGTCCGTCGATTGCCGCGCCGGAGTTTCGCGACTCAAACGGCGAGGTAATCGACTACGGACACCGATGGGACGGGTCGCCTCCGGAGAACACCTACTCGGTCGACACGCACCCGGAGCGGTTCGCACCGCTTCACGCTGTCGCCGATGCCCTTGTCGCGCACCTGCGTGACACCTACGACGTCGACATCAACGAGGGCGCGGAGGTGGCAGCGGATCTGCTGCACCCCAGCTATCACGACGTGGTGCGCGCCATCCGGATACGCCCGAATGATCCGGCGTGCGCGTCCCTGACACTGGTCTTCACCGCCTACCCCGGCATCTACATGCATGCGGGGCTGCTCAATGACTTCCACTATCCGGTCTGTGGTTGCGACGCCTGCGACTCGAACTGGGAGGGCGAAGCCGACGACCTCGAGCGACAAGTGCTCGCAGTCGTCGCTGGGCGCTACCGCGAGACCATTGAGCTCCGCGAACCCGACCCCTGGATCGGGTACGCATTCACGTACCCGGACGGCGCGCGCTCAGGCGGATCCCGCGAGCCAGGTATCTCACCCGAGCGTCTCAGAGCGGCGAAGTCGATCCTCGGGAGACTCTCCGCAGAGTGGTCACCGTGGCCACGAGTCGATCCATCCTCTTGATCAACACGACCTAGGACGCGTCTGACAAAGAGCTGACCCTCCGCCACCGTCCGTAAGCCGGTCCCTCATCGGTCATGCCCGGCGATCGGCCTCGACCGGGCGCGGCCTACAGCCAGCGTGCGAGGCTCTCGCCATGAGGCGGCTGCTGGTCACGGTTGGGATGGGGACGATCGCCGTTGCCCTCGTCGCCTGTTCACACTTCGAGCCCACCCAGCGGGCCAACGGGGTCACTGTGATGGCGGCCGCGAGCGAGTCAACCGCAGGCATGGCTCCCCTGATCGTCGGAACGCTGACGATCACCGATACCGGATGCTTCGCCGTCACCGACGGTGAGACGACGTCTCCGCTGCAGTTCCCCTACGGGACTCGACTCAGCACAAACGGCGGGACCGTGACCGTGCCGGGACTGCCGCCACTGCGGCGCCGCTCGGTTCATGACTGCGCGAATTCCAGTGAGTCGACTATCGGCGGAAGTTGCGCCCGGAAGTGGTCGGCGGTGCGCTGTTTAAGCGATCGAACGAATCCGGAGAGAAGCGCGGCCGATCGGCGGCGAGGGGGACCGTCACGCATCGATCAAGATCCTCACCCGCCCGTACATTGAGGTTGTTTACTCCGTCGGCGCGAGGGACGGCCACAACGTGGCGACGATGTCTTCTGTGTAACCCTCCGGCGCGAAGTTGGTCCAGTGCGTGGCGACCCAGCCGTTATCCCGGAAGTAGTGCGTCTCTCCCACGGTTGCGTAGAGTTCCCCGTCGACGAAGAGATCTTCCCAGGTGCGGCAGATCGTACCCTCGGCGTGCGGCTTGCATGTCATCCCGGACTCGACGGCGGCCTGCTCGACTGATGCCGCTTGAGCCGCATCTACGATGGTGACGTTGGTCGAGAGTCCGTACTCGGAGGGCCCGCCCCACGTGCACCGGAGGCTCGGGGCCACATCGAGCACCTCCCGGCCGGCCGCCAGCTCCGTGGACGGCGTGGTGTGCCCGGGATCGTTGAGCGGAGGCGCCGTGGCTGTCAGATGGGCGAACATCGCGTCGGAGTAGATGTCCTCGCACGCTCCCGGAAGCACCAGCGCGGTCGCCTCATCCTCAGAAAGGGGGGCCGGCGAGGAGAGGGCCGCGCTCGACGGAGGAGGGCTGGATGTGGTCGGCGGGGTGCTGACGGAAGCCCCGGGCGGCGGCGTCGCGCAGGCGGCGAGCGCCGCGACGACGAGCGCCACGCCTGCGAAGGCGGACGCGGTGCGAACCGCGTGCCGGTCGATGGTTGCCACGGATCCTCCAGAAGCTCGAGGGAGGTCCGCGTAGGCCTCGAAGGCGCTCGCTTGCGCGGCGTCCGCGCCGACCCGGCTGGCGGGGGACGCCCCGACTACCTTCCCGTGTCTCTCGAATGGTCCGGCGAAGGCGGACGGGATGTCGATCGACCGTCTGATGATTTCGTTGTTTGCGCTCATGTTAAGTAGTGTCCGGATCGGGCCGATACGTTCACGATGCATCGTGCCACCGACTGCGGACGCCCACGAGGGTCCATCACGAGACGCATGCGATCGTGGGCTGTGACCCCATGGCCACCCCCGACTTCGCCTCGAGCTCCGCCGTCACGTCGACACCGCTCCGTCCCCCTGGCGGGCGTCACGCCGTCCGGGCTCGGTCGTCTCATGGCGCGGCAGCCCGCAAGCGGATCCTCTTGCGGGCTTTGCACGAAAGCGGAGCCGCTGGCGCGCGATCGGCGGGATCATTGTCCGCGATCGGCTGACCTTTGGGACCGGAAACCAACGCTCAACGATGGATCCGCTTACGCGCTGTGAACGAAAGAGGAGCGTCCGCCGCGTGTCTGCCTGCCGGCGATCTCGAGTTGATGAAGCATCCCACGGGCGCACGTTCGCAGCCGGCCAAGCGCGCGAGCCTGATGAGGGACTCCCTGGTGCACGCAACGTCGTGGGTCGGACCCACACTTGCCCACTTCGGCCAACGAATTCGACACGAGTGCGGCGCTGGTTGTGAAACGCCCCCAGACCGGCAGGGAGCGACATCCTTCACTCGAACCCGGCCGCGGACTAGCGTGGATTCGTGTCCGCTCCTGCGACTGACGCCCGCACTGCTCACGCCGTCGGCGTGCGGCGGCTGCTCGAGAGCTATCGGGCGCTGCCGACGGGTGCGCAGGTCCGGCTCGCCAAGCGCACCTCGAACCTGTTCCGCACACGTTCGAGGACGGCTGCCCGAGGCCTCGACCCGTCAGGGCTGACCGGCGTCATCCACGTCGATCCCGCGAGGCGGACGGCAGACGTGGCGGGCATGTGCACCTACGAGGATCTTGTGGCCACGACGCTGCGTCACGGGCTGGCACCCCTTGTGGTGCCGCAACTGAAGACGATCACGCTCGGTGGTGCGGTGACCGGCCTCGGCATCGAGTCGACGTCGTTCCGCAATGGGCTACCGCACGAATCGGTGCTCGAAATGGACATCCTCACGGGCGCAGGGGAGGTGGTCACCGCATCGCCCGGCGAGCACGCCGACCTGTATCATGCTTTCCCCAATTCATACGGCACTCTCGGCTACGCGGTCCGACTGCGGATCGAGCTCGAGACCGTCGAACCGTTCGTGGCGCTCACGCACCTGCGCTTTCATGCGATCGAAGATCTGATCGCAGCGATGGACCGCATCGTCACGACGCATCGGCTGGACGACCTGCCTGTGGACTACCTCGACGGCGTCGTGTTCAGCGCCGACGAAAGCTACTTGTGCGTCGGCACCCAGACGTCTGCGCCGGGCCCGGTCGGCGACTACACCGGCCGACGGATCTACTACCGGTCAATCCAGCACGGCAACCTCGCGAAGGCGGACCGACTCACCATCCACGACTACCTGTGGCGATGGGACACCGACTGGTTCTGGTGCTCGGTGGCGTTCGGGGCGCAGCATCCTCTCGTCCGTCGCTTGTGGCCGCGACGCCACTTGCGCAGCGCCGCGTACGGCAGGCTCATGAGGGTGGAACGCCGATTCGATATCGGCGATCGCCTCGAGAAGCTGCACGGCCGCCCCGCACGTGAGCGTGTGATCCAGGACATAGAGGTGCCGATCGCACGGTGCGTGGAGTTCGTCGAATGGTTCCTCGGGAACGTGCCGATCGCGCCGATGTGGCTCTGTCCCCTGCGATTGCGCGGTGGTGACGCCTGGCCGCTGTACCCGCTGCATCCACGCGAGACGTACGTCAACGTCGGATTCTGGTCGACCGTGCCGATTGGGGCGACAGAAGGCGAGACGAACCGGCTCATCGAGCGCAAAGTGAGCGAGCTGGACGGGCACAAGTCGCTGTACTCCGATGCCTACTACACGCGAGACGATTTCGACAGGCTCTACGGCGGGGCCGAGTATCGGTCGGTGAAGACGCGGTACGACCCCGACGCGCGGCTGCTGGAGCTCTACCAGAAGGCTGTGCAACGACGATGACCACACCTAAGGACAGGACGGATGCCGCGGCTCGTGACGACGCCGCAAACACGGCCGAGGCGGGGTCCGGAAAGCTCACCCTGGCGGAGGTGCTCGAGATCTTCGCCGGAGGTCGGCTGCCGTTGCGTTTCACCGCGTACGACGGCAGTTCGGCCGGGCCCGAGAACGCGCCCTTCGGACTGGATCTGAAGACGCCCCGCGGCACGACCTACCTCGTCACCGGGTTCGGAGATCTTGGGCTCGCTCGCGCGTACATCACCGGCGATCTGGGCATCGAGGGGGTGCACCCGGGCGACCCGTACGAGCTGCTCAAAGCGCTCACCGCGAGCCTCGAGTTCACGCGGCCTCCGGCGCGGCTCATGGCCCAGATCGTGCGCTCGATCGGCTTCGAACATCTGCGCCCGATTGCACCGCCCCCGCAGGAGGTGCCCCCACGCTGGCGGCGGGTCGCGGGAGGCCTGCGGCACAGCAAGACCCGCGATGCCGAGGCCATCCACCATCACTACGACGTCTCGAACACCTTCTACGAATGGGTGCTCGGCTCGTCGATGACCTACACCTGTGCGTGCTATCCGCGCCTCGACGCCTCGCTCGAGGAGGCGCAGGAGAACAAGTACCGGCTCGTGTTCGAGAAACTGCGGCTGAAGCCCGGCGACCGGCTGCTGGATGTCGGATGCGGGTGGGGAGGCATGGCGCGCTATGCCGCACGCCGGGGCGTCCAAGCCGTCGGCGTGACGCTGTCGCGCGAGCAGACCTCGTGGGCGCAACGCGCGATCGCCGAAGAGGGACTCGCAGAGCGTGCCGAGGTGCGCTATGGCGACTACCGCGACATTGCCGAGACGGGGTTCGACGCAGTTTCGTCGATCGGGCTGCTCGAGCACATCGGGGTGCGCAACTACGCGTCGTACTTCCGCTTCCTGCGCTCGCGGCTACGGCCGGGAGGCCTGCTGCTCAACCACTGCATCACCCGCTGCGACAACAAGGCCGAGCCGGCCGCGCAGGGTTTCATCGACCGCTACGTCTTTCCGGACGGCGAGTTGACCGGTTCCGGTCGCATCATCACCGAGGCACAGGATGCCGGGCTCGAAGTGCTGCACGAGGAGAACCTGCGCCCTCACTACGCACTGACGCTCCGTGACTGGTGCGCCAATCTCGTCGAGCACTGGGACGAAGCAGTCGCCGAGATCGGACTGCCTGCCGCAAAGGTGTGGGGGCTTTACATGGCCGGATCACGGCTCGCCTTCGAATCTGGCGGGATCGAGCTGCACCACGTTCTGGCCGTCAACTCCCGGGGGAACAGCGACGATGCCGACCTTCCGCTGCGGCCGTGGTGGACGCCATACCGGCGCGCGGCCGGAGTCGCTGCGGTTCTCCCCTCCACTCCGCCACGCTCCGTGCGGCGATAATGCGACCCTGCTCTTCCCTCGCCCACCCTCCGAACATCCGGTACTCCACGATCACGGCCCGGAGCCCGACGGTCGCGCCTGTAGGCCTGGCGCGCCGTGAGCGGTGGGTTGTGCACGGGTGCACCCGCGTGCCTTTGAGGATCCGAATCGAGCGCTCGCTCGGATAGGGATCCCAACCGCGCAATCGACATTCAGCGCCAGTGCTGCGCTGAAGTGATCGCAGCGCTCCCCGACACGGACGGCACCAGCACGGCCCGAAGTTTCACAATGTGGGGGTGTCAGTCAAACGTCACATGTACCAGGGGGCTGTCGGTGATCCAGTCCTCAAACGGTGCAAATGCGGGTCGCGAGGCAGCCTCTGCGTAGAAGGCATCGATGCCTTCCAAGATCGCGCCGAGAACGGCCGAGCGTTGCTTCGGGACGGTGATGGGTGTCGCGGTGGCGGCGAGGTCTGCCTGCACGTCGTGCTTCAGATGGAATATGAAATCGGGGTTGGCGAGGAGGTTTGCGTACCACGACCGCGCTCCGGGCGTGCCAGTGAGGTAGACGTGTCCGCCGATGTTGTGAAACCGGATCTCGATGCGGCGGGGTAGGTCGGAGCGGGCGCCATAGGTGGTGATGTCGACCGTGCGCTGCTCGACGCTCGAGGTTTCGGTCAGCGAGAGGGCGGTGGTGATCGCAGCATCCATACGTCGTTTCTATGGTGCGGTCCTCGCGCAAAAAAACTGCCTGGACTCGTAGCGTTACGTTGAATGCAACCGACTCGATGTGAGGGACGGGACAATCGCCGTCATGCCTCAGCCCAGTTCGGAGGAAGTCCTGAGCGTGCTCGACGTGCTCGCGTGTTACGGCCACCTGGTCGACGCGCAAGCTTGGAGTCGGCTCGACGAAGTGTTCGCTCATCACGCTGTTTTGGATGCGCAGTCCACGTGGCGACCGGCCTAGAAGAGATCGCCGCGTACCTTGATTCGTTCGGCGCGTCGCGTACCCATCTTTCGATGAACACCATCGTGCGCGCCGACGAGCGCGGGCTGCGGGCGCTGTCGAAGTTCCTGGGTCATTCTGCCCGACAACGCGATGGTCACCGGCGACTACGTCGACCGCTTCGCGCTGACAGACACGGGTCGGCCGTTGCTCGCACACCGGCAGATCAACTTGCGCAACCGGCAGGATCGAACCCCTGACGGCGAACTGTGGAGGGTGGAGTCGCTGGACCGCTGGTGACCGTCGGTGACGGCGCTCGGGCCACGAGGTGAGGCGCCCACCGCCACGAGGCCTTTCAGCGACTTTCTTCAACATGGGCCCGAAATACGGTGTCCCGGAGCAATTGCCGCAGCCGGGAGCCTCACGCCCCTTCTGGCCGGACAGGCGGATCGCCGGCGGCCACAGAGACCCCGCTGCGGGCGGGAGCCCGCAGCACTCGAGGGGCGGCGTTCAGGACTGCTCGGCGCGGCTCCCGAAGCGACGGTGGCCGAGATCCGCAAACACGTGCGCACGCAGCCAGTCCTCGTCGTACTCGGCGCCGGTGTAGTCGCGGGCGTAGTCGGCGGAGAACACGACGAAGACATCGTCGGGTCCGCTCCGAGCGGCGAGTTGAAGCGCCACCTTCACGCTCAGCACGGAGCTCGGGCCCAGCAGCGGGCCCTCGGTGCGCGCCAGCTCGAACCCGAAGTCGATGACCTCGCTCTTGGCCCTCGCTTCGAGACGGTCGATTGCGTGGAGGTCGATGTTGTCGGGCCAGTCCGGCTTCAGATCCTCGTAGCCGGGCAGCCGGTGGAAGTGCCTGCTCAGAGCCGCGTCCGCCCAGGGCTTCTGCGGGAGGTCAAACGTCGTGCCGATCACCTGGATGTCGGCGTTCTGTTCGTGCAGGGACCGTCCCGTGCCGCTCACGGTTCCGCCTGTGGCGATCGCGGCGAGGAAGTGCGTGACTCGTCCTTGCGGGCCACACGCGGCGGGCGACGGGCGCTTTACAGCTGCATTACGCCCTCGCCGATGACGAGTCCGCTTCCCGAGAGGTCCACGTGTTCACTGTCGACGCTGACCGTCAGGAGACTCGGCCTTCCCATGGCATGTCCCTGGAGGATCAGAACACTTCCGTCCGCAGCATAACTGTTGCGGATGAGGAGGGCCGCTAGCGGCCCGGCCGCCGTACCTGTCGCCGGATCCTCGACGATCCCCACTGTCGGATTGAAGAAGCGCGCGTACGCGTCAGCATGGTCCTCGCCGCCCTCCGTGGTGAAGAGATAGCACCCCTCTGCGCCGACGTCCGCGAGCAGCGCCCTGAGGCGGGCTGCGTCCGGAGCGGCACGATCGACGTCTTGCCGACTCTTGACCGCGAGGAGAAGATGTTCCGCTCCAGTTGAGACGACTTCACCAGGCTGATCCGACAGGGAGATGGCATGCAGTCCGAGTGCGGCCGCGAACTCGGCAGTGCGATCGATCGTGTGAAGGAAGCGCGGTGCTGCCTGCCGCATGGTCACCCGGGGTCGGCCTGCGCCGGGGCGTTCGATCCAGACCGGCAACACGTCCTCGCCGATCTGCTGCGCGAACTGCTGCCGCTCAGCGGCGAGAGCTCCGGAGCCCGCGAGCCATATCCAGGCGCCCATCGCGTTGTGACCGGCGCCGAGAACCTCGACGCCGGCTGCGGTGAACGAGCGCAGGCGATAGTCGGCGCCGGCCGCGGACGGCGCCACAAGGAACGTCGTCTCGGACTGGTTGAACTCCCGCGCGATCGACCGCATCTCCTCGTCGGTGAGCGCGTCAGCGTCGACGACCAGCGACAGCGGGTTCCCGGTCAGCGGCACGTCGGCGAAGACGTCCACCCAGTAGAAGCGCACGGCAGGCACGAAACGCAGCCTACTTCCGGTCGTCCGCAGAGCGCTCGGACTCCACTCGGTGAAGAGTCATCGGAGGTCATGCACGGCAACGATCGATATCGGCGAAGCGGGCGGACGCTGCGTGACGGGATGTGACGCCTATGGCGAGCGGCTCGTGACCGCGTCGCCGAGAGTGGATGATCGCCGCGGCATCGCGGTCCCAAGGAGGAGCCATGAGTCTGATCCAAACCGGCAGCGAGGCAGGAGTTCTCCTGCGGGAGCGTTACGGAGCATCGGGGGTGCACCTGCCGCTTCGTGTTGATGCCGCCGGGGTCGTGCCGCTGCTGCTCGCTCACCGGTCCGTGCGGGTGTTCGATCCCGCCCCCGTTCCCGACGAGGTTGTGGATACGCTGATCAGCGCTGCCCAGTCGGCATCGACCTCGTCGAACCTTCAGTCGTGGAGTGTGGTCGTGGTTCGCGAGGGGAACCGCAGGAATGCGGTGGCGACCCTCGCCGGTGATCAGCAGTTCATCAGGGAGGCGCCGCTGTTCTTGGTCTTCGTCGCCGACTGGGCGCGGGGCGTCGCGATCGCGCGTCGCCACGGCGAGGCGGCCGAGGGCATCGACTTCCTCGACAGCACGCTGGTCGCGACGATCGACGCCGCGATCGCCGCGCAGAACGCCGTCGTCGCTGCGGAAGCTCTCGGGTACGGCGCTGTCTTCGTCGGCGCCGTACGGAACCACCCGGAAGAACTCTCGGCCACGCTGGGACTGCCCGATGCCGCCTTCCCTGTCGTCGGTGTCGCGATCGGCAGCCCGAGTGCAGCCGACCGTTCCCAGGTGAAGCCGCGGCTGCCGCAGTCAGTCGTCCGCCATGACGAACGCTACCGCGCAGCCGACGACGACGATATCGAAGGCTACGACAGGACGCTGCGAGCCTTCAACGAGTCACAGGGGCGAGCCGGCGGGTGGTTGGAGTCAGTGGTCTCCCGCGTCCGCAGCCGGACCGCGCTGCACGGACGCGAACGCCTGCGGACCGCGCTCGAAGAGCGCGGACTGCCGTCGTTCTGACCGGCAACGGAGCGCGAAGCGCGGTGCCGGGAGTTGGGATGCCAAGCATTCTGCATCGCCGAGTGACCGCTCGTGACGGACTGTTGCACCGCGTCGTCGACCCGCGAGCACAGGGTCTTTAGCGTCGTGACATGAGCGCACAGCGAACCACAGGCTGGTGTCCGAACAGGACGCATCCGCCCGCACGATCGCAGGTGCTGCATGATCGAGGGCCGTCGCCGCACGCTCGCATCGTGCTCGCGGGCGACACGGGTGAGGCGCTGATGCACCACGAGCGCACTTGACGCCTACTCGAGGACCACGCCCGCGCCGGATGTTGCGCCGCGAGCCCAGGTCACGGACGAATCAGGAGCACGACATGTCATGGACACACAGCTTCGCCATCGGAGACGCAGGCAACGGCGTTCCGATCCGGCTGAGCGAGGCGCGGGACACCTTCATCGACGCGCAGCGTGCACTGGAGGCCGCACGGAACGACCTGCTGCAGGCGCACGCGGAGACGAACCGCTTGTGGAACTCGGGCCGTTAGCTGTACGCGGCGGCTCGCCGCGAGCGCGTTCGTACGACCTCCAGAGGTCGGGTCGGTCAGTGATGTCCACGCCGTTGTGGCGCGGGCGCCCCGCGGCGGATCGGTGCCAGCGCGGAGGTTGGTGACGTCGAGGTCACGGTTCACGAAACCCGCGATGCCGCGTGCTCGTGCGTCGAGGCCGCGGTCGCGCGTCCCCACGCGTCACTTCTCCTCGCTCGGGCTGTGGAGTCGGCTGCGCGATCGGCGCCCCTGAGCGCACCCATGCCCGCAGGGGTATCGTCAGCGGACGGAATGCCCGCTGCGGGAGGGACTTTCGTTCGTCGCCCGTATGCGGATCCCTCTGCGTGCGTCATCGACTGTTCTCTTTGCGGGGTTGTTTAGGGCGGCGGGAGTCGGACGGCGGCCTGGATGCCGAGGTCGCAGGCCCGATTGCCGATCTCGCTGCGTGGCGGCGTGTGGAGGCACGGGACCAATGGTCACTCGCGTCGATGGCAGAGGCTGTGGCCGACCGAGGGACCTAGCACTCGTCCACGACGCTGGCAACCCCACCTTGATTTCATGCTCGCTCACGGCTGGCGCGCATACGATTGCGCGACCGCGCGACGAAGGGAGACGAGAATGACCGACATCCAGGGAAACTCCGAAGCCACCCAGGCGGCGCGAGACGCCGCCGAGCGAGTGCGCACATCGGCCGCCGACGGCGCAGAATCGTTCGGCGCCACGGCGGAGCAGATCGCTGACGAGGTCTCGGCCGGCGCGGAAGCCGCGAAGAGCGATGTCACAGGAACCGTGAGCGACATCGCAGACAAGGTAAGCGAGAAGGTCGGCGACGTCGTCGATGGAGCCAAAAGCGCTGCATCCGAAGCGAGGGCCGCTGCCGGAAAGGCCGCGGATGCCGCCGTCGATGCCGCGAAGGCCGCAACCACGAGTATCAAGAATGTCGCCGACGACGTCGATTTCGACGGCCTAGTCGCCCACACCAAGACGGTCGCGGGGGAATGGACTGACAAGCTGAAGCAGACCTATCGCGAGCGGCCCGGCGTCGTGATCGCCGTAGCCGCGGGGGCTGTGTTTGTGCTGGGCGCGATCGCGCGCTCGATCAGTCGTCGCTGACACTGACGCTTGCCTGTATCCAAGCCCCGGAGGCGTGGAGGCAGTGCATTGAGCGCATCACGCCCGCTCAGCAATGACTGTGAGTGCTCGAGACCCATCCCGAACTGGGGCCGCGATGGCTCAGCGCCATTCGAACGTGCCACCGAGAAGAAGACCAACACCGAGGTACACGGCGAGGAATAGCAATGAGATTGCTGCACCCCACCCGAGCCACCGGTAGTCGTCCCAGGATCTCGGTCTGACCTGCGCCCACCGTTCACGGCGCTGGCGCTTCCGGCGGCCCGCAGCGCGAGAGTCATCGCCGCGACGGAGGCTCATTCGACAAGTATGCGATAGCGGCCGGCCGCAAGTCGGTAGGTCAGCGCGCATCGGCCGTGTACCGCCGGCGCGTCTGGCTCGACTGAGACGCGCTTCACGCGGAACACGAGGGGCTGGCTAGACGAGAGCCGGGATCCAAGCAACGTGCAGGTACGACAATCCAGCGATGGTTATCAGGGCTACGGATCCGACGATGACGATCCGCCGCCTCGCCCGGGGCAGGCGGGCCGCGGCGACGGTGAGCCCGACAGCCACGAGAAATAGGACGATCGTCGGCGCAATCGCTGCTTGAATACGATCGCTCGTGAAGCAGTTGCGGGGTGCAGGCAGGATCAGGGCGCATACTTCAGGGCCGAGCGGAACGGCAAACAACCACACGACGCCAGCGCCCAGCAGGGCGACGACTCCTATGAGTAGCAGAGGAGACAACGTTCGGTGTTGCGTGCCAGGGGTTGCAGAAAGACCCACGTCATCTCGATCGTTCACCGCACCCGCCAACCACGTCGTCATCACTCCACTAGAGGTGTCCGTCTCCAACCAATCGTCTCAGTATGTCCGTCGCTCGGAGACGGGTCCCTCAGTGCGACAGCTCGAGTTGTACAACCGGATCGTTCTACGCTCCGGCGTCGCTGCTGGTTGCGGTTGTCGAGTGGACCGGCACCGGTTGCCATCTTCGTTGGCAATCCGCGCGGCGCTTTGGCTCCCCCCAGTCGTTCACTGGATGATGAGCGAGTGACAACCAGCTCCACCGGCAAGCGCCGCAGACAACTTGGTGCGGTAGCAGTCTGTATGGCTGTCCTTCTCGTGGCGGCCGCGTGCACGGACTCAGACTTCAGCCTGTCCGAAGAGGACGCGTACGGGACTTGGAGTGCTGGCAGCGGGTTGCCCACAACCCTCGAACTTGCTGAGGACGGGACCTTCCAGGCGACCGCATGGCCGATCGATGTCGGCTGCAGTGGGCATCCTCCACGGGCGGCGAGCGATCTTCTCGAGTCGGAGACCATCGACTTCACTGGCACTTGGGAGAAGGGAGATGATGCCTCTCAGAACCGAATCAGCCTGATGCCAGAGTCTGAGGCGTGCGGCACGCCTCGGATCAGCGCTGACTTCCGCAGTGAGGACGGTGTCCTGTACACCTGCACCCTCTTGGGCGCGCCTGTCGATCTAGCGAGAGCCGAGAACTGGTTCATTCTCTACCTGGGCGAGCCCGAGGCAGCCCCGGACTCAAGTCGCTGCTTCAACTACAACTAGGGCGCGTTGACAACGAATGGGCGGCGCGCTGAGGGTCTGAGACGGTAGGTAGTTTCGGCCGTCTCGTCAAGGGGTCGCCGAGCGGGCGCCGGTGCTGATGCGGTCTAGGAAGGCGGGCATCCGGTAGGGCTCGTGGCGGTGGCCGGGTCACACAAGGTCTCCGTCCATTGAGGATCGCCACCGTAAGAATCGAACGCATTCGTCGTGTAGACGGCGACCTCGGCGCCGGTCCCTGCGAACGCGAAAGAAACGATCGGATCGCCTTCAGCGGTGGGGAAGCTCCAGGCGAGTTCCGCGGGCTCACCGGAAGAGACCGCCGCCGACAAACACTCCACCGCATCGGTCGGAACAGTCTCTCCCTGATCTAGGACGAACGCTCCGCAACTCTCCTCGGCATCACTGGTGCGAACGACATCCGGGGCGTCTGACAGCGCCTGCGCTGCCTTGACCGGATCGCCATCCGGCGCACGCGGAGTCGGGTAGGAATGAGCGCACGCCGACAGCAGCAAAGCGCCTCCAACCAGGGCGACCATGCCACTCGTCTTCCAAGCGCGGCGCGCTCCACGAACGTGACGCATGGGAACAAGGTACTGGCTACCCTGTGCTCGTTTCACGGTCCTTGAGCGCACGTACATCCGTTCCCGTATGTGCAGCGTTCGATCCCTACAGTTGACGTGTGCCAGCTGATGATCGCGACCAAGTGGCGAAGCGCAAGATTCGGAAGTTTCTGAATCGCTCGGCCGACGGTCTGGGGCAACCAATCATCGATCTGCGCGACGTCGAGACCGGACAGATGACGATGCAATTGGTGTGGGCGACAGACGATCAGGGCCGGCCGACCCACATTATAGATCTCGAGCAGCCGACGCTCGACCGAGAAACGCTAAACAGCGTGATCGTTGACTGTCGCGTCTTCTTCCTTGCGCAGGAGGATTGCTTCCTGCCCGGTGTGGTGTCGGCGCTCCGATCACTACTCACACCCGAGCAGTCACGCGATCGACGGCCACTTGTTCAGCACGTCGCCCAGATCGTGAATAGCCGAGGCCTCACCATGCCCGAGGGTCGAGCCCCCATGTACTCGGGCCGTCTGGAGTCGGACAACGGGCTCGGCCCGTATCGACTCCTTGGGACCGACCAAGTCACCATGGACTACATCTACGGCGTGGCGCTCCACGAGGACGACGAACGTCGCGCGCGTCTCGAAAACGTGGACGAGGAATCGATCCCCCTCGCCGTAATTCTGCAGCTCGACTCGCTTCTGCGCGTGATCCGCGATGTCCGCCGCCAGGTGGTCCACGACCTAGAGAGTGGCTACTTCGGACTCGACTAATAGCGAGCTCACCGTTCACGCTTGCGCAAGACGCCGCGCCACGACCGCCAATCGTGCGCGGGAGCCGGTCCTGCACCGCGCGACGCTCACTCTAGTCGGACGCCTTCGATTTTCGCCTGCTCGCGCTGCAGGTGTTGGGCTTCATCGCTCGTGGCCCAGAGCTCCAGAAGTTCATCGCCATCCTTCGTGGAGGCTGCAACGCCGGGGACTCCCCAATTCACGATGAGATGTTCGTGGTCGCCGGCCGAAGAGTCCCAAGACGAGAAGACCTCGCCGACGGCATAGACGGGAAGAGTCACGCCATCCGGGAAAGTGAGTGACGAACCAACGAGGTCGCATCCCGGCTCGCCGATCTCGGGCAGATCCTCGACTGCGATGGAACGCGGCGGGCATTGATCGAGATCTTCGAATCCCAGCGGGATGCTGACGCCGGCGCCGCCTCCACCGCAGCCCACCAGGGCGACGAGCGAACCCGCAGCGGCCAAGATCAGTCCAAGCCTGGGGATACGCGCCATAGTCGCAGACTAGTGACTCGCGTTGGCCGTCGTTCGATAGTGCGGCCGACCCTCGACGGAGGGTACGCAGGCCGGTCGTTCCACGAGCGCCACCCTCCTATCCGTGGTCGGTCGGTCGGGCGCTGCGTGGCGGCCTCGTATGCTCGCGGGCATGACTCCGACGTACTCCCGGCCCGCCATAGCAGACCGAGAATTCGTTGATGAGT
The DNA here is from genome assembly GCF_010634885.1 of Microbacterium sp. B35-04. Taxonomy (NCBI): domain Bacteria; kingdom Bacillati; phylum Actinomycetota; class Actinomycetes; order Micrococcales; family Microbacteriaceae; genus Microbacterium; species Microbacterium sp. B35-04. The sequence goes on from NZ_MWLP01000018.1 coordinate 18,341, forward strand.
TCGGTCGGCCGGTCGTGTACGGTCGCCGGCGCCACGAGGCGCCGGAGCACGGTCCACGCGACGGGGAGGCCAACGTCCTCAGCCATCAGGAAAGGTACGAGCCGATCTTCACCGTCGCCGAGGCGCTCATAGCTCACCTCGCCGCGACTTACGACGTGGTTGTTGGTGACGACCTTCGACAGTCATCCCGGTTCGACATCATGCGCGAGGCGCCCGACGCTTCATTCGCGCGAGTCGTCAGCATCCGCCCGGTCGCGCCCACCGAAGCACCGTTGGTCATCGGGTTTCATGATCAGCCGGGCTCCGTTCGTGTACTGGCCGGATGGTACTCGGAGTTCGACATGTGGTTCTGTGGCTGCGACGCGTGCGACGAGCCATGGGAGGACGTTGCCGACTCGTTGGAAGACGTAATCCTCCACGTCGCCGAACGAGGCACGACTGAGCGTCTCGACAGCCGTGCATGGGGCAGCGCCCACTACAGGTTGGATCCTTCCCGTCGGCGCATGTGGGGCGGATCCATTGCGAAACGCGCGATGCGGCCAGAGATACTAAAGGCGGCGAACAACTCGTCTCGTGAACTCGGAGACGGCCGGTGGCTGCCGTGGACTCCTCGAACAAGCGACGCCTCAGTAGGCTGAGCCCGATCGCGGTGTATGCCCGTCGGACGAGCTGCCGGTAACCGTCTCAAGGGCCTCCGGGCGTGATACTTGGTGGGTGACTCTCCGGCGCGACGATCCCGAGCGGGAGAATCGCTTGCGTCCGACGGCGGGGCGATTCTGGCGAGCGTTGTGGTTTCAGGCTCGCGAATGGATAGATCCGCGCGGATGGGTCGCGCTCGTCGGTACTGTCGTGCTTGTCATCCTCATCGTCCTAAAGAATCTCGGCGTCTACTGGTAACGAGCGCGTCCCCTGAGTAAGCGCGACTGCTCGGGTTTGATTGGGAGAGCAGACTTCGCCGAGACTTTCGCCCGATTGCCATTGCGGTCCACGTATGGCTTCAGCCGCCCGGTGCGGGTCCCTCCTCGGGCGCCGGACTTCAGCTTGGATCGGACCGCGCCTTGAGCGGGCCCGGTAGGTGTGCTCATCGGTTGTCTAGCCTGTACTCGTGATTCACCTCGTTGCACGTCGCATTCGTCCCGATCGCCGCGAGCTCGTCCGGACCTGGCTGCAGGAAGTCGACGGAGCCCGCCGCGCGGAAGCGCTCGAGTCGATCGCTGCCGAGGGCATCGATCACGAGACGGCACTACTGATCGATACGAGCGATGGGCCGATTCTCGTGTATGCGATGCAGACCGACGACCTACCGCAAGCTCAGGCCATCGCCGGCGAATCACCACGTTCCATCGACGCCGAGCACCGTGCCGTGATGCGGTCCGTAGACGACGGGCCGGTGACGAGCGAGACACTTCTCGACCTGCGTCGTCAGTGAACAGTAGCCAGGGCCCAGAGCCAGGGCCAGGCGCTGCGGGACTTGTCGATCGACTCCGCCGGCCCCGGCCGTCCGGAAGCCGGTCCCGCCGCGGGCGTCGGGTCACGCGAGGCGGATGAGGCCCGCTTCGGTCGGGACGAAGCCGCAGGCCTCGTAGAACGTACGCAGGTGTGGTTCGAAGTCGACGTGCAGCCAGTCGCACCCGGCCGCGAGGACCTCGGTGCGCAGCGCCTCGAGGAGAGCTCGTCCGATCCCTCGACGCTGGTGGGCGGGACCGACAGCAGTATCGAGGACGAAAGCGTGTGCGCCCCCGTCACCACAGGCGTGCACGAAGCCCGCGAGCCGTTCATCGTCGAAGGCGCCGACCCAGCTGACGCCGTACCGACGAAGTCGTGCCGCCCAGGGCAGGACTGTCGGCTCGGGAGCGCCGAATGCCCGCGCGTGAAAAGCGCTCAGCTCAACGTCATCGACCGCGAACCTCACTCTCACTTCGATCGCGCTGCTCATGAGCCCATCGTCGCAGAGTGGCTCGATCTACGTGGCCGCGATGGGGACCGACAAAGCCCGCAACCGGTCCACCAGCGTGCGCTGAGCGGGGGTGACTCGTTCGGGTGCGAGTTCACACCTGCCGGGCTTGCTCGCCCGGGTGCCGAGCAAACCGCAGTGTCTGCGCGCACACGCTAAGTTGAGCGCACGGATGTCTGGGCGGCTCCGTGAGACGAGGACGAGATGACGGATACTCCTCCCATGCCTCCGGCAGGCTGGTACGACGTGCCTGCAGGCGGCAAGCGGTTCTGGAACGGACGCGAGTGGTCCACTGACGTCATCGGTGCCCCCGACGCGCAGGCTGAATACGCGGCGCTCGACCCCTACATGCCAGCCCCGCCCACGGAAGTCATCCCGGCGGCGCCGCAAGCTCGCGCTCACTCCGCAGCCCAGCTTCAGCCCGCCGGCTGGTACCCCGGTCCCACAGGAGCACTGCAATGGTGGGATGGCCGGCAATGGGGGCCGTTCGCGCCGCCGACCGCCGCCATCTCGCGCCCGGTGAAAGAGGTCGGGATCGCGTACTTGTTCTTGTTTCTTCTCGGCGGATTCTCGGCACAGCGGTTCTACCTCGGGCTTGTCGGATCCGCGATCGTGTTCAACGTGCTGTGGTGGGGCGGCTGGATTCTCGCTGGTCTCGCGATCGGGATTCCCATGATGGTCGCTGCTGGCATTTGGTGGTTCGTAGACCTGTTCCTCTTGCCCTCACTCGTGCGCAACGCCAACGCCCGAGCGCTGGCACTCACGCCGATGACACCCCTCCCGCCGATTCGCCGACTCTGAAGACAGCGAGTCGCACTCCGCGACGCGCGAGCCCGAGCAAGGGCGTCCCGCCGTCGCGGGTGAACTGGCGTTCCCCCTGTGCCCGGACACCGGTCGCGCGCCGCGCCGTCCGCCGGTGCTCCCCGGTGTGCCACCCGCGACCGGTTCGACGCACGTTTACCCCGCCTGGTGATCTTGCACGCTCGGGGGCGATAAACGTCCGGGCAAAGGGTGGTGCGGTGTGCGGCGGCTGTTTCGATGACCCGCGTGATGGGCGGGAGACCGCCGACACAGCCGCCCGGCTGGGCTACGGCGCGCCGGCGGCATCCCATTCGCGTCGCAGGTATCGCGGCGCCTGCACACGCCACGCCTCCGTCACCAGCTCGGCGAGGTGCTCGTCATCGATCCCCGCCATGCGGAATACGACCTTCGGCTCACCCCAGGGCGTCGTGGCGCCCAGGAACACATCGGGCGCCATCTCTCGGAGGGCGAGCGCGTCGATAGGATCGGCGATCTTCACGCCCACCACGAGCTCCGCCGCGATGATCGCACGCGCGTCGGGCGGGGTACTCGGCCACGGATGGCACTCCCACGCGTAGAGCTTGCCGCGCACGAACCATGCGGCCCCGCCCGTGGTCGCCCGTTCCTCGCTGCCGGGGAGCCCGTTCGCGGTGCGGCGCAGATCGTCGAGGGTGGCCACGCACCTACCCTAGGCATCGCCTCGGACACGGCATGCCCTGCGCCACCGGCATCGTCCACCGGCATCGGCGATGGCGACGCCGACTCTCTGTCGGCAGATGCGCGCGCGAACTAGGGTGGTCGCGTGAAGCGGATCTGGCCGTATCTCGTGCCCGGCGTGTTGCTGACCGCGGTGGGGGCGGTCTGGACCCTGCAGGGCTTCGACGTGCTGGGCGGGTCCGTGATGAGCGGCTCGGCCTTGTGGGCGACGATCGGCCCGATCGTGCTGCTGGTCGGTCTGGGCCTCATCGGCGTCGCGATCGTCATCGCCCGGCGCCGCCGCGGAGCGAAATGATCGGCGACGGCGCACGCACCCGCTCAGGGTGTCACACCCGCTCGAGCACCATCGCCATTCCCTGACCGCCGCCGACGCACATGGTCTCGAGGCCGTAGCGGCCTCCGGTCGTCGCGAGGCCGTTGATCAGGGTCGACGTGATGCGCGCGCCGGTCATGCCGAAGGGATGGCCGACGGCGATCGCGCCCCCATGCACGTTCAGGCGCTCGGGGTCGATGCCCAGTTCGCGCGCCGACGGGATCACCTGCGCAGCGAACGCCTCGTTGATCTCGACGAGGTCCATGTCGTCGATCGAGAGACCGGCGAGCGCAAGGGCGCGGTGGGATGCCTCGACCGGGCCGAGTCCCATCACCTCGGGCGAGAGTCCCGAGACGCCGGTCGAGACGATGCGCGCGAGGGGCTCAAGGCCCAACTCCGACACGACCCGGTCCGACACGACCACGACCGCCGCCGCACCGTCGTTGAGCGGGCAGCAGTTTCCTGCGGTGACGGTGCCGTCGGGCCGGAACACGGGATCGAGCCCGGCGAGCGCCTCGACGGTGACGCCCGCCCGCGGGCCGTCGTCCGCGGCTACCACGGTGCCGTCGGCGAGCGTCACCGGCGTGATGTCACGCGCCCAGAAGCCCGAGGCGATCGCCGCCTCCGCCCGCTGCTGCGAGCGCGCGGCGAACTCGTCCTGCTCCTCGCGGGTCACGCCTCGCAGCTGTGCGACGTTCTCGGCCGTCTGCCCCATCGCGATGTAGGGGTCGGGCAGCGCACCGTCGGCGCGCGGGTCGGGCCACGGCTCGGCGCCGGCCGCCGACCTCGCGGCGGTGCGCTCGAGCGACGGCGCGAACGCCGGGTTGACGGCATCCGGAAGATCAGACGCCCCCGCGCCGTACCGCGACACCGACTCGACGCCGGCCGACACGAACACGTCGCCCTCGCCCGCTTTGATCGCGTGGAACGCCATGCGCGTCGTCTGCAGCGACGACGAGCAGTAGCGGTTGACGGTCGCGCCGGGGACGGCATCCCATCCGAGCAGCACCGCCACGATGCGTGCGAGATTGAAGCCCTGCTCACCGGCCGGCTGCCCGCAGCCGAGCAGCAGGTCGTCGATGCGCGCCGGATCCAGCCCGGGTACCTTCTCGAGCGCCGCGCCGACCATGCGCGCCGCGAGGTCGTCGGGTCGCACGTCGACGAGCGATCCCTTGCGCGCGCGCCCGATCGGCGAGCGCGCGGTGGCCACGATGTAGGCCTCGGTCATTGTTTCTCCTCGGACTTGGATGCCGTGGCATCCCGTTCTTGGGCCCGCGAGAGGGGTAGATTTCCGCACGCCGGGGCGTGCGGAAACATACCCTTTCGCGATGCCGCGGCTCAGACGAACGCGGCGATGCCGGTGATGGCGCGACCCACGATGAGGGAGTTCATGTCGTAGGTGCCCTCGAAGGTGTAGACCGCCTCGGCGTCGGCGAAGTAGCGGGCGATGCCGTAGCCGGCTGGGATGCCGAGCTGCTCCTGGCCGCCGAGCTGCACGCCGTTGCCGCCGCAGATCTCGCGGCACAGGGCGACGGTCTCGCGGACGCGGGCGCTGACGAACGCCTTGGCCATGGCGGAGTGGTGGTCCTTCTGCTCGCCGTCGTCTTGCAGCTGCGATACCCGCACGCACATGCCGATGCAGGCGGTGATGTTGGCGAGGGCGTCGGCGAGCTTCTGCTGCACGAGCTGGAACGAGGCGATCGGCTTGCCGAACTGCACGCGCGCCTTCGCATAGGCGACGGCGCACTCGTAGGCGCCGACGGCGACGCCGAGCGCCTGCCACGCCACCTGCGCACGCGTGATCCTCAGAACGGCTGCGAGGTCGCGGAAGCCGTCGATGCGCTGCAGCCGGTCGCGCTCGGGCACGGCGACGTCGGTCAGCACGATGTCGGCGTTCTCGACGGTGCGCAGCGACTGCTTGCGCTCGATCTTGGTCGCCTCGAAGCCCACCGAGGGCGTGCGCACCAGGAATCCCTTGACCTGGTCGTCGGCGACGTCGCGCGCCCAGATGACCACGACATCGGCGAACGCGGCGTTGCCGATCCACCGCTTCGCGCCGTTGAGTACCCACTCGTCGCTGCCGTCCGGGCCGACCCGCCGCTCGGCCGTCGTCTCGAGCCCCTTCGCCGTGTCGGAGCCGTGCCCTGGCTCGGTGAGCCCGAAGCACGCGATCTGCTCACCGCGGGCGAGCACCGGCAGCCACTCGGCGCGCTGCTCGTCGGAACCGCCGACGGCGATCGAGGTCATCGCCAGCCCGCTGTGCACACCGATGAAGGTCGCGGTCGACGGATCGGCGCGCGAGATCTCCATCGCCACCCAGCCGCGGAACACGTTGCTGTTCTCGAACGTGCGGGTCTCGGGGAAGGCGTTGCCGTACAGTCCGAGCTCCGCGATCCGGGGCACGAGGTGCCGGGGGCTCTCGGCGCGGTCCCAGTGGTCGTCGGCGAAGGGCCGCACCTCGGTCCCGAGGAACGCGCGGATCTCGCGCAGCGCTTGCTGCTCGACATCCGTGAGCAGCGTCTGGAACGCGTAGAAGTCGGCGTCGAGCACGTCGGCGAGGTCGCCCTCGGCGGATTCGTCGGCCTGCGGCTCGGTCAAGGTGAACGTCATCGTCTCTCCTTCGTCGGTACGGGTCGAGTATGCATCATTTCTCAGAACGTTGCACAACACTCTCAGAAACGTTGCAGTCCACGGCGGTCGGACGGGTAGAGTTCGGGGCATGACCCCGACCGCGCCGACGAGCTCTCCTGCAGGCACCGCGCCCGTCACGATCGCCCCCACGATTGCGCCTGTCGCGATTGCCCCAGTCACGATTGCGACAGTGGGGACGGATGCCGCGCCCTCGTGGCTGTCGGAACGCCTGGCGAGCGGTGCCCACCCCGACGCGCGGCGGGCGTTCGAGGCGGCGCGCGACACGCTCATCGCGGGACGCCGCATCGACATGACGGCTCTCGCCGCAGGCCTCGGCGTCGACCGCACCTCGCTGTTCCGCTGGGTCGGAAACCGCGACGCGCTGCTGAGCGAGGTGCTCTGGTCGCTCGCGATCCCGACGCTGGTGCAGGCCGAGCACGCCAACGCCGCGCGCAGCGGCGGCGACCGGATCGCCGGCATCCTCACGCACTTCGTCGACGACCTCATCACCGCCGAGTACTTCCGCTCTTTCCTGCGCCGCGAGCCCGCCCGCGCGCTGCGGCTCCTCACGACGAAGGAGAGTCCGATCCAGCGCCGCTACGTCGCGACGGCGGACTGGCTCGTGCGCCGCGATCTCGGCGACGCTCCGCTCGGCGGCGCGATCGCGCCCGCCGATCTCGCGTACATCCTGGTGCGCCTCTCGGAATCGTTCACCTACGCCGACCTCATCTCGGGCGACACCCCGAGTGCCGACCGCGCACGGGTCGCGTTCCGCCTGACCCTGCGGGTGGACGAGTGAGCGCGCCCGCCTACCCGGTGCGGGAGCCCTTCGCGACCCGCTGGAACGACAACGACCAGTACGGGCACCTCAACAACACCGTCTACTACGCCGCGATGGACACCGCGGTGAACGCCTTCATGATCCGCGAGGGCGGCCTCGAGCCCGTCGGCGGCGACGCGATCGCACTGTGTGCGGCGTCATCGTGCGAGTTCCACGCGGCCGCGGGCTTCCCCGAGCCGCTCGAGGTCGGCATCGGCATCGAACGCCTCGGCACGACGAGCGTCACCTGGGCGCTCGGCATCCTTCGCGCCGGTGAAGAGCAGCCGATCGCCACGGGGCGCTTCGTGCACGTCTTCGTGGATGCCGCGACCCGGCGCCCGACGCCGGTGCCGGCATCCATCCGCGCAGCGATCGAAGGCCGGCTGCTCATCGCGCGGCGTTGAGCGGGCGGAACGCACCACCCTCGACGCCGGGTGCGGGGCGTTTCGGCTCTGCGTTTCGACTCGCAAGCTCGCTCAACGACCACGTTCCTCGCTCGCTCAACGACCGGGCCAGGACTCTTCGGATGATCGTGCGCTAACAAACCGACCATCCGGTATGCTGTGCATCAGAGCTCCGAGGACGGGGCGGAGAGAGGGTCGACGATGACCGAGGTTCCCGGGCTGGATGTCGCGGGGCTGGCCGCGTGGTTGACCGAGACGCACCCCGAGCTCGTCGACGGGCCGATGGAGGCATCCGTCATCGCCGGCGGCCGGAGCAACCTCACGTACGCCGTCGACGGAACGCGGACGCCTCTCATCGTGCGCCGCCCGCCCCTCGGGCACGTCCTTTCGAGCGCGCACGACATGCGGCGCGAGCACCGGGTGATCTCCGCCCTCGCCGGCACCGCCGTGCCGGTGCCGCGCACCGTCGACGTCGTCGACGACACCGAGGCGGGCCGTGTCACCGGCACCGTGTTCTTCGTCATGGAGCGCTCCCCCGGGATCGTGCTCGCCCGCCCGTCGCAGAACTCCGCCTACACCGCGGCGGGTCTGCGCAGCCTCAGCATCGACCTGGTGCGGTGCCTCGCCGACCTGCACGCCGTCGCCCCCGCCGACGTGGGACTCGCCGATTTCGGCCGCCCCGACGGCTACCTGGCCCGGCAGCTGTCGACCTGGCGCCGTCAGCTCGAGGCGTCCCGCTCGCGCGACACCCCCGCGCTCGACGCCCTCCAGGATTCCCTGGCCGACGGGATGCCGCATTCCTCGCGCACCGGCATCGTCCACGGCGACTTCCGACTCGACAACGCGCTCGTCGTCGGCGACGCCGACGAGCCGCGCATCTCGGCGATCCTCGACTGGGAGATGGCGACGCTCGGCGACCCCTTCGTCGACCTCGGCATCTTCGCGCTCTACTGGGACATCGCCGACCTCCCGGGAGGATCCGCCGGAGCGGTTCCGAGCGCCGTCGACCTCGCCGCCGGCTACCCGACGTTCGACGAGCTCGTCGAGGTCTACGCGCAGCGCGCCGGGATCGGCATCCCGGATCTGCACTGGTACCGCGCCTTCGCGGCGTACAAGCTCGCCGTGATCCTCGAGGGGATCCACTACCGCTATCAGGCCGGCGACACCGTCGGCGAAGGCTTCGACCGGATGGGCGCGCTCGTCGAGCCGCTCGCACAGAAGGGACTGGAGGTGCGCTGATGGACTTCGCGCCCGACGAACGAACGCTCGAACTCACGGAGCGCGCACGCGCGTTCCTCGACGAGCACGTGCTGCCTGCCGAACCGGTGCTGGACGGGCAGCTGGCCGCCACCCCCGAGGACTGGACCGTGCGTCCGGTGGTGCGCGAACTCCAGGCCGCGGCCCGCGCACAGGGGCTGTGGAACCTCTTCCTTCCCGGCGGGCGGGACGGCGAGCACGGCGGCGAGAACGGCGGGGCGGGGCTGACCAACCTGCAGTACGCGCCCGTCGCCGAGGTCACCGGGTGGAGCCCGCGCCTGGCACCGGCCGCGTTCAACTGCGCCGCGCCCGACACCGGCAATATGGAGGTGCTGAACGACTTCGGCTCGCCGGCGCAGAAGGAGCGCTGGCTCGAGCCGCTGCTCGACGCCCGCATCCGCTCGGCGTTCTGCATGACCGAGCCCGAGGTCGCGTCGTCCGACGCGACGAACATCGGCACCCGGATCCGCCGCGACGGCGACCACTACATCGTCACCGGCCGCAAGTGGTGGTCGACCGGCGCGATGAACCCCGATGCGGCGATCTTCATCGTCATGGGGAAGTCGGATCCGGATGCCGCACGCCACCGTCAGCAGTCCATGATCCTGGTGCCGCGCGACACCGCGGGGGTGCGCATCGTGCGCCCGCTGAGCGTGTTCGGCTATGACGACCGCGACCACGGCGGTCACGCCGAGATCGCCTTCGAGGACGTGCGGGTCCCCGCGGAGAACCTCATCGCCGGCGAGGGCGACGGGTTCGCGATCGCTCAGGCCCGGCTCGGCCCCGGACGCATCCACCATTGCATGCGCGCGCTCGGCATGGGCGAGCGGGCCCTTGCGCTCATGATCGAGCGCGCATCGGCGCGGCACGCGTTCGGGCGCACGCTCGCCGAACAGGGCGTGGTGCGCGAGTGGATCGCCGAGGCCCGCATCCAGCTCGAGGCGCTGCGGCTGCTCGTGCTCAAGACCGCGTGGCTCATGGACACCGTGGGCAACAAGCACGCGATGACCGAGATCCAGGCGATCAAGATCGCGGTGCCTCGCGCGGTGCAGCAGATCATCGACCGCGCCATCCAGCTGCACGGCGGCGCGGGCGTCTCATCCGACACCCCGCTCGCCGAGCTCTATGCCGGCGTGCGGTCGCTGCGCATCGCCGACGGTCCCGACGAGGTGCACCTCGCCGGTCTCGGTCGCGCGCAATTGCGCGGCTGACACCCACCGATCACACGGCTCGAGCGTCGAAGGAGACGATCATGACCACCCACCGCCCCGACCCCGCCATCGACGGGCCCGGCTTCGCGACGCTGTCGGTCGCGAGCATCCTCGCCGAGTCCGCCGTCCGCCACGCGGATCGCACGGCGTTCCACTTCGCCGGCACGACGACGACCTACCGGGAACTCTGGGATCAGACCCGCGCGTACGCCGGCGCGCTGCGTGCGCGCGGCATCGGCCGGGGCGACCGCGTCGCGATGCTCGTGCCCAACGTGCCCGATTTCGCCCGCGTCTACTATGCCGCCCTGTCGCTCGGCGCGATCGTGGTGCCGGTGCATCTGCTCTTCAAGGCCGATGAGATCGCCTTCGTGCTGCGCGACTCCGGCGCCGACGTGCTGGTCGCCGCTGCGCCGCTGTTGGGCGAGGCCGTGCCCGCGGCCACGGCGGCTGGGGTGCCCCTGGTGACCGTGCTGCTGCCCGCCGACGCGGGTGTCGACCTGCCGCGCCTCGAAGCCGAGGCCGCGACGGCCACGCCGATCGTCCACCACGAGGCGGTCTCGCCGCTGGATGCCGCCACCATCCTGTACACGAGCGGCACCACCGGCACTCCCAAGGGCGCCGTCGGCTCGCACCTCTCCATCGTCGAGCAGGTGCACACCACGCTCATCGACGCCTTCGACCTGGGCCCCGACGACGTCGTGTTCGGCGGGCTGCCGCTCTTCCACACCTTCGGGCAGACCGCCGTGATGAACATCGCGCTGCGGGTCGGGGCATCCGTCATCCTCCTCCCCCGGTTCGACGCCGACGAGGCGCTCGCCCTCACCACCGCGCTCGGTGCGACGGCGTTCACCGCCGTGCCGACGATGTACGTCGGAATGCTCGAGGCCGCGCGGCGCTCGCCCGCCCGGCCGCCGCTGCGCTACGCCGTCTCGGGCGGCGCGGCCCTGCCGGTGGCGGTGCTCGAGGGCTTCCGCGACGCGTTCGGCGCCGACGTGCACGAGGGGTACGGGCTCACCGAGACCGCCCCGACGGTGTCGTCGAATCCGCTGCATCAGCCGATCCGGCCCGGAACCGTCGGCCGCGCCCTGTGGGGCGTCGATGTCGCGGTCGCCGACCCCGAGACCGACGACGCCGTCGTGCTGCTCGACGAGCCGGAGGCGCTCGGCGAGATCGTCGTGCGCGGCCACAACCTGTTCAAGGGCTACCTCGGACGAGAGGATGCCTCGGCCGCCGCCGTCGTCGACGGCTGGTTCCGCACCGGCGACCTCGGCACGTACACCGATGGAATCCTCACGATCGTGGACCGCAAGAAGGACATGATCGTGCGGTCCGGCTACAACGTCTACCCGACCGAGGTCGAGGCGGTGCTGGCCCGGCATCCGGGGGTCGCCCTGGCGGCGGTGTTCGGCGTCGCCGACGACGTGCGCGGGCAGGAGGTGCACGCCGCAGTAGTCCCGCACGACGGCGTCGACCTGGACCCGGCCGAGGTCGTGGCGTTCGTGCGCGACCGCATCGCCGCGTACAAGTACCCCCGCGTCGTCCACGTCGTGCCAGCGCTGCCGCTGGGCTCCAGCGGCAAGGTGCTGAAGCGCGAGCTGGTCGCCCAGTTCTCACCCGTGCGCTGACCATCGCCGCAGACAAGTCAGGCCCGGACCCCGCAGGGTCCGGGCCTGATGCCTGAGCGGGGGGTCTCAGGAGCCGGGCACGCCCTCGCCCGACAGCTCCACGGGGGACGGATCGACCGTGGTCACGGTTCCGCCGTCGACGGCGTAGGTCGGGCCGACGTAGTCCTGCACGCCTTGGTCGACGGTCGTGATGCCGGCGCCGAGGTAGGCCGCATGGCTGTCCTCGCCGAACGACAGCGGAAGGATGCCGTTGCCGGCGAGGTCGCCGGAGCTGACGGCGTCGATCAGCGACTGGCGCGTCGGGTTCTCGCCCGCCGCTTCCAGCGCCTCGGCGAACAGGTACGCGACGCTCATGCCGTAGACGGTGTTGCCGTCGAACGGCGCGCCGTCGTTGTACTCGTCGTTGATCTGGCGGAAGAGCGCCACCCACTCCGAGTCGCCGCCCGCGGCGGGCAGGTAGTTCGTGCCCACGAGGCCCTGCAGCAGCTTGGGTCCGACATCGGCACCGAGGTATTCGACGAGCGTCTCGTAGCTCGCGCCCGATGACGACGAGAACCACATCGGGAACCATCCCAGCTGCGCGGCGGTGCCGAGCGCCAGCGCCGTGAAGCCGTTGATGGTCGCGAGGATGTTGATCTCGCACCCGGCCGCCTTGAGCGCGCCGATCTGCGCCGCGACGTCCTGGTTGGAGACCGAGTACCGCTCGACCTGCGCCAGTCCGTCGGCGCCGAGGGCGAGTTCGGCGCCCTCGATCATCTCGTCGCCGAAGTCGTCGTCCTGCCCGAGCAGGCACACGACCTTGTCGGGATACTCGTCGGCCGCATACTGCGCGAGCGCGGCGCCCTCGACGACGTAATCGGCGTTGAACCCGAACGTGTAGGGGTACTTCTCGGGCTGGTTCCAGCTGGTCGAGCCCGACGCGACGAACAGGTCGGGCACCTCGTTCTGGTTCAGGTAGTCGAGCACCGCGGTGTGGGTCGGCGTGCCGAGGCCGTTCAGGATCGCGAACACCTCGTCCTCCTGCACGAGTTCGCGCACGACTGTCTGCGTGTTCGCCGGGTTGTAGCCGTCATCCTTGACGATGTACTCGATCTCGCGGCCGTGCACACCGCCGTTCTCGTTCAGATAGGCGAAGTAGGCCGTGGCGGCAGCCGAGATCGACGAGTATCCCGCCGCGGCGGGGCCGGTCAGGGGCGTGTGCGTGCCGATCGTCACGGTGTCGTCGGTGATGCCCGGGACGTCTTCGTCGGGGCTGCCGGTGGCGGCGGGCGTGCTGCAGCCGGCGAGTGCGACGAGGAGGGCGGATGCGCCGACCAGAGCCGAGACGCGGCGCACGGTGGAGTGCTGTGACATGGTCACCTCTTTCTGTGTGGTGTGGGTGGTGCGGAGGAGAGGACGGGTTCCGGATGCCCCGGCGCGGCGCCGTCCGCCGGGCTCGCGGCATCTTCGGCCGGGCCCGCGGCGTCTTCGGCCGGGGCCTCGGCCTCCCGGAATCGCGAAAGGGCAGGTTTCGGCACGCCGGGCGCACGGGAATCCACCCTTTCGCGATTCCGAGGGCTGGGGCGTGACCGGCGGAGGCTCGCGAGCCCGCCGGGCCACACGAGCATGACGACGATGAGGAGCAGGCCGAAGACCAGGATCGAGAGGTTGCCCGACAGCCGCTGCGCGACCTCGACCGGGAGAGGGAGTGCGGCGGTCGCCGCCCCCAGGGCCCACGGCAGCAGCACGATGAGGGCGGATCCGACCGCCGCGCCACCGATGCTGCCCAGACCACCGAGCACGACGGCCACGACGAGCAGCAGCGAGAACGCGAGCGTGTACGCGCCGGGACTCACCGACTGGGTGGCGAAGCAGAGCACGGCGCCGCCGGCACCGGCGGCGACCGAGCTCAGGGTGAACGCGGTGACCTTGACCCGGCCCGCCCGCACGCCGTTCAGGCGCGCAGCGGTCTCGTCGTCGCGGACGGCGCGCATGCGCAGGCCGAGCCGCCCACCGGTCAGTGCGGCGAGCCCCGTGACGACGACGCCCGCGACGAGGATCGCCACCCACGCCTGCCACTGCTCGACGGCGATGAGCCGCTCCAGCATCGGCGGCACGCCGTCGTAGGCGATCTGCAGGCCCTGATCACCGCGGAGCACGCCCGAGAAGACCGCGGCGATGGCGGGTACCGCGATGACGAGCGTCAGCGTCACCCCCGCGAGATACGGTCCGCGCAGGCGCGCGGCGGCAAGGCCCAGCAGCCAGCCGAGTGCGGCGGAGACCACCACCGCGGCGAGCATGCCGGCCAGGAATCGCGGGATTCCGGTGACCCCGGCATCCGTCATCGCATTCGCCGTGAGCGCATAGCCGTAGCCACCCGCGGCCATGAGGGCCGCCTGGCCGAGTGAGAGCTGCCCGCTCTGCCCGATGAGGAGGGTGAGGCCCGCGGTCGCGCAGAAGTAGGCCGCCACCGTGGCCAGCTGGAAGTTGCGGTACGGATCGAGCAGGAACGTGCCGCTGATGGCCAGCACGGTGAGGACGGCTCCGAAGACGAGGACGCGCGGGATGCCCCGCAGCGAGGGAAGCAGGCGGGTCATGCGCTCCTCGCCTCCCGCAGCGAGAAGATGCCGCCTGGTCGCACGAGCAGCACCCCGACGAGCAGCACGAGCACGCCGATCGGCGCGACGGTCGCACCCAGGTACCCGGTCACGAGGGTCATCGCCACCCCCACGACGAGCCCGCCGACGAGGGCCCCGACGGGGGAATCCAGCCCGCCGACGACGGCGACCGCGAAGGCATAGACGAACAGCATGTCGGTGGCGTGGGGGTTGAGTCCCAGCTCCGTCGGAACGAGCAGCATGGCGGCGAGCGCGGCGACCGCGGCCGACAGCATCCATCCGATCGTCACCATGCGGCCCACCCGCACGCCGAGCACGCGCGACACCTCGGGGGCGAACGCCGCGGCACGCAGCTGCAGTCCGAGCGACGTCCGCGTGAACAGCAGCGCCAGCGCCGTCATCACCACCAGCGCGACCGCCAGTACGAACAGGTCGTACGGCGACAGCAGCGGCACGCCGCCGATCATGATCGGGCTGTCGTCGAATGGGGCGCGCATCGGCCGGTACTGTGCGCCGAAGAGGATGCCGAGCAGCGACTGCAGCACCATCACCAGCCCGATCGCCACGATGACGCCTGAGAGCGGACTGCTGTGCGGGGCGAAGCGCATGAGTCCCCGCTCGACACCGAGGCCGAGCGCGGCTCCGGCGATCAACCCGGCGGCGAGTCCCGCCCAGTACGAGCCGGTCAGGCCGGTCACCGCGAACGCCGCATAGGTCGCGACGAGCGCCATCGCGCCCTGCGCGAAGTTCACGATGCGGGCGGCGCGCCAGATGAGCACCAGCGACAGGGCGAACAGCGCGAAGATCGCGCCGCGCGCGAAGCCGGTCGCAAGGAGGAAGAGCAGTCGGTCCATCAGAATCCCAGGTAGGCGTGTCGGAGGGTCTCGTCGGCGGCGAGGGTCGAGGCCGGGGCATCGGCCACGACCCGGCCGAGGTCGAGCACGACGCCGCGGTCGGCGATCGACAGGGCGCTGGTGACGTTCTGCTCGGCCAGCAGCACGGTCAGGCCGCGGCTCGCGGCGGCATCCCGGAGCGTCCCCATCAGCTGCGCGACAACGAGCGGCGCGAGCCCGAGCGACGGCTCGTCGAGGGCGAGCAGCACCGGGTCGGCGACGAGCGCGCGGCCGACGGCGAGCATCTGGCGCTCGCCTCCCGAGAGCTGGTGCCCGGCGCTCGTGCGGCGGCGGGCGAGCGGCTCGAACAGCTCGTAGACGCCGGCCACGGCACGCTCGCGGGCCGCGCCGCGGTGGCGCCAGAGGGCGCCGAGGCGGAGGTTCTCATCGACCGTGAGCTCGGCGACCACGCTCTGCCCGTCGGGCACGAGCGCGAGGCCGCGCCGCGCCCGCTGCTCGGTGCGGAGGGCTCCGAGGTCATCGCCGTCGAGCAGGAGGGTTCCGGATGCCGCGCCCACGAGTCCAGCGAGAGTGCGCAGGAGGGTCGTCTTGCCGGCGCCGTTCGCACCCAGCAGCGCCACGACCTCGCCCGGCGCGAGCGCGAACCGGACGCTGTGGAGCACCGGAGCGCCGCCGTAGCCGACGGTGAGGTCGCGGATCTCGAGCGCGCCGCGGTGCGCAACCGCCTGCGGCTGTGCGGCGGCGCTCATGCGCTGGCCTTCACGCCGAGGTACGCCTCTTCGACGCGCGGGTCGGTGCGCACCTGGTCCGGCGTGCCGCGGGCGATGACGCGGCCGAAGTCGAGCACCACGATGCGGTCGGCGACGCCCATGACGAAGTCGACGTG
Source organism: Microbacterium sp. B35-04 (assembly GCF_010634885.1). Classification (NCBI taxonomy): domain Bacteria; kingdom Bacillati; phylum Actinomycetota; class Actinomycetes; order Micrococcales; family Microbacteriaceae; genus Microbacterium; species Microbacterium sp. B35-04. The sequence continues at coordinate 34,411 of NZ_MWLP01000018.1, forward strand.
ATGCTCGACCAGCAGCACCGCGCAGCCGGTCGCGGCGACGCGCGCGATGACCCCGCCGAGCGCGGCGATGTCGTCGGCGCCGAGTCCGCCGGCGGGCTCGTCGAGCAGCAGCAGCCGCGGCTCGGTGACGAGCGCGCGAGCGAGCGCGACGCGCTTGCGGTCGGGGTACGACAGCGCCGTCACCGGGCGGTCGGCGAGCGCCTCGAGGTCGAGCGCGTCGAGCTGCGCAGCGACCCGGGCATCGGCGTCGCGCCGGCCCGCGACCGGGAGCAGCACGTTCTCGCGCGCCGTGAGCCCCGCGAACAGGCCCAGCCCCTGCAGGGTGCGCGAGACGCCGCGCGCCGTCAGTCCCGCGGTGCGCCGGGGTGCCGGCATCCCGTCGATGTGGACGTGGCCCCTGCGCCGCACCAGTCCGCAGACGGCGTTGAACACCGTGGTCTTGCCGGCTCCGTTGGGCCCGATCAGAGCCACCACCTCGCCGGGGCGCACGTCGAACGACACCTCGTCCAGCGCGGTCAGGCCACCGAAGGCGACGCTCAGAGCGCTCACCTCGAGCCGCGCATCGGCGCGGTCTTCGGCCTCGGATATTGCGTTCATCGGCACCTCTTCGTGTCGGGTGCGCCCACTGTATCGCAGAAACCGACCGGGCGGTATGTTGTTGTTGCACGATCGTGACCAGGGACCCGGTGACCGCGCGGTCAGGAACAGGAGCGGTCGCGTGGAGACTCCCGGCAGCGGCATCCGTCACGGCCGCGTCAGGTGATTGCCGGGTCCTGGCCCGCGCGAACGGAGACCCAGGCCAACGAGAGGCGGGCTGCGCCCGTCAAGGATTCAGGAGACACGCCGCGCAGGCTGCCCGACCGGCGAGCTGCGACGGCAGATTTCCTGAATCCTCGACGAGGTCCGCCCCGGCAGACGGCTGCGCGGGGCGAGGCCGCCCGCTCGGAAAGGCTCGTGCGAGGTCACCTGCGGGGCCGGCACTCTCGGATGGGCTACTTGTGCGGGATCCCGGCGATCATGCCGCCGTCGACGACGAACTCGGCGCCGCTCGTGAACGACGACGCGTCGGAGGCGAGGAAGACGATGGTGCCCGCGAGGTCCGACGGCTCACCCGGTCGTCCGAGCGGGATGTCGAGATGGGCGGGATCGATGCGCGTCGTCATCTGCGTGTTGATGAAACCCGGATGCACCGAGTTGACCCGGATGCCGAACGCCCCGAGCTCGACCGCGAGCGACTGGGAGAGCCCGCGCACGCCGAACTTGGCGGCGGTGTAGCCGTGCAGGCCGGGGCTGCCGCGCATGCCCTCGACCGACGAGATGTTGATGATGGAGCCCTGGCCCTGCGCCTTCATGATCGGCACGACACTGCGGCAGCCGAAGAAGACGCCGGTCAGGTTCACGGCGATGACGGCGTTCCACTTCTCGGTGGTGAGGTGCTCGATGGGCGCGGCGTTCGCGATGCCGGCATTGTTGACCAGCACGTCGAGCGAGCCGAAGGCGTCGACGGATGCCGCCACCGCGGCATCCCATTCCTTCTCGTCCGTCACATCGAGGCGGACGAACAGCGCGCCCTCGCCGAGGTCCGCGGCGAGCGCGGCGCCGTCGTCATCGAGGATGTCCGCGATCACGACTCTCGCGCCGGCCGCGTGCAACGCGCGCACATACGCCTCGCCGATGCCGCGCGCCCCGCCGGTGACGAGCGCGACGCGGCCGTCGAGCCCGAACCCGCTCACGACGCCAGCTCGATCACGACACGGCCGACGGTCGATCCCGACGCGAGCGCCGTCAGCGCCTCGGGCGCGCGCTCGAACGGCACGGCGTGATCCACGACCGGGCGGATCGTCCCCGCATCGGCCAGGCGCGTCAGCTCCGTCCGCGCCACGTCGATGAGGTCGGGCCGCAGGCGGGGGTACATGCCCCAGTGCAGGCCCAGCACGGAGTAGTTCTTGACGAGCACGTGACCCGCCGGCAGCGTCTGGATCGTGCCGCCGGCGAAGCCGACGACGACGATGCGCCCCTCGAAAGCGATGCACTTGGTCGAGGCGTCGAAGGCCGCCCCGCCCACCGGGTCGAAGACGACGTCGGCGCCGTGGCCCCCGGTCGCGGCCTTGACGCCGGCGACGAGGTCGTCGACACCGCGCACCAGCACGACCTCGGCACCCGCCTTGCGCGCGACGGCGGCCTTGGCGTCCGACCCGACGACACCGATGACGCGTGCGCCGGCGGCGACGCCGAGCTGCACGGCCGCGAGTCCCACCCCGCCCGCGGCGGCGTGGACCAGCAGCCACTCACCAGGCTGCAGCGCCGCGCGGCGGTGGAGCCCGAACCACGCCGTCTGGTACGCGACCGTGAGACCGGCTGCCTCGCCGTCCGACAGCGCAGAAGGAGCCCGCCAGACATCGGATGCCGGCAGCACCGCGTACTCCGAGAGCACCCCGATCTTCGATCCGACGACGCGCTCACCCACTTCGAGTCCCGCGACCCCGTCGCCCACCGCGGCGACGACTCCCGCCAGCTCGATACCGGGACTGAACGGCAGCTCGGGCTTGACCTGGTACTCGCCCCGGCACAGCAGCACATCGGGGAAGTTGGCCGCGACGGCGGCGACCTTCACGAGCACCTCCCCCGCGGCGGGCGTGGGCACGGGGACGGTGTCGAGTGACAGGGCCTCGGCGGGCTCGCCCAGCTGCGTCACGCGCCACGCGCGCATGGCGTCGGGCAGGGCGCCCGCAGCGTCGGACCTCGGCGTCACCTCAGGGTGCGGCATCCGTTCTCCTCAGACTGGTCAGGAACAGGTCGGTCAGCTGCTCGGCCACGAGCGTCTTGTCTTCGGGCCCCTCGGGCGAGTACCAGTGGGACAGGTAGTGCACGTCGCTGAAGAAGTGGGCGACGAGCATCGCGAGCGGGATGTCGGTGCGGTAAAGCCCCTCGGCCTGCCCGCGCGAGATGAGCTCGGCGAACTCGTCGTGGTAGGCGCGGCGGCGGCGCGTCACCTCCTGCCGGCGTGGGGCCGACAGCATGTTGAGGCTGCGGAAGAACACCGCCCCCTCCTCCATCGAGTCGATCGAGGTCTCGAGCACGTCGATGCAGACGGCGCGCAGCACCTCGTCGACGGTGCCGCCCCGGCCGATGATGTCGTCCAGATGCGCCTTCTGCAGCGTCAGCAGCCGCTCGTAGATGCCGAAGAGCAGGTCGTCCTTCGACTCGAAGTAGTGGTACATCGCGCCCTTGGTGACGCCGGCGGCCTCGACGATCTGCTGCACGCTCGTGTTGGCGTAGCCCTGGCGGGCGAACAGCTCGACGGCGGCGCGGGTGACGTCGTCGGCGACGTGGGAATCCTTCATGCCTTCATCCTTCACCCGAACCGGTCGCGCATCCCGTCACGTGAGGGGACGGATGCCGGCTCCGCCGTCGATCGGCAGCGTCTGGCCGGTGATCCACGCGGCGTCGTCCGACAGCAGGAAGGCGACCGGACCCGCCACGTCGGCCGGCTCGCCGAGACGCGCCAGCGGATATGCGGCGGACGCCTCGGCCTCGTGGCCCTCGTAGAGTGCCCGGGCGAACGCCGTCTTGATGACGGCCGGCGCGACCGCGTTCACGCGGATGCCGGGCGCCAGCTCGTACGCGAGCTGCGCGGTGAGGTTGATGAGCGCGGCCTTCGAGATGCCGTAGAACGCGATGCCGGGACTCGCGCCGAGGCCGGCCACCGACGCGATGTTGACCACCGAGCGGGAGAGGCCGGCCGCGAGCGCGGCACGGGTCCAGTCGAGCGCCGAGACGACGTTGACCTCGAGGATCTTGCGCGCCGCCGCCGCGTCGACGTCGACGATCGGGCCGTAGACCGGGTTGATGCCGGTGTTGTTGACCAGGTGGTCGAGCCGGCCGTGGCGCTCGCCGATGTGCGCGAAGACGGCAGCACGGTGGTCGGCGTCGTCCGCGCGGCCCGCGACGGCGGTCGCAGCGTCGCCGAGCTCGGCGACGGCGGCGTCGAGGGAGTCCTGCTTGCGGCCGGTCAGGACGACCGATCCGCCCTCGTCGACGAGGCGTCGTGCGATCGCGAAGCCGATGCCGCGGCTCGAACCGGTGACGAGCGACACCGTGCCCTCGAAACGGCGGGCGTGGTCATGGGTCATGGCGCCTCCTTGCGACATTCCGCTTGTACATACAGCTCGACCGCAACATACCGGCTGGTCGGTTTCCCCACCGTAGCAGACGCGGGGTGCGTTTCGTCTCGCTTCGCTCGCTCAACGACCGGTGCGTCGGCAGGCTCACCTCGTCGTCTACCCCACCCGGTCGTTGAGCGAGCGAGGAACGAGCGAGACGAAACGCGGC
>NZ_MWLP01000180.1:0-849 GCF_010634885.1 Microbacterium sp. B35-04
CCTGTCCAAAGTATGCAGCAAATATAACTATTTAAAATTAGCGATTGGGGGACAGTGTTAATAGAATATGCACAATATGGTATTTATACCAATAGTATCAAGTACTAGTAACAGAACATACACGTAAAAATTTTTCTAATTTCAATACACAAGCTAAAACTTTAAATATGAGTCTAGCAAGAAAAATCAGAAATACTGAACAATTTTCAGCATCAGAAGGTTTTACGCTTTTTATTTTAAATGTAAAGTAAGCATTATTCATATAAAAATTAATAAATAATATAATTTATAATTAAACACTAGTGTGTTTTTTATTATCTCCCTGACAATCTAACACATGACTACTTTTGTACACATCAAAAATCTGTATATTTAAATAAGATTATAAGTTTTTTATAAAAAACTATTGTTTGAAGTTTTATAATATACTCTCTTTTAGTTAGATATGAATTTTGCATTCCCTTACTAACCAGTGTTATAATGTATATAACGAAAATGATTAACAAATAATGCACCAATCCCCACACTACTGCAATAGTGTGGGGATTTTTTCGATGCTGGCTTATAGAGTCGCCTATTAATTATTTGTTGCGTTTACTAAGCCAATAAGTATAATAGGCAACAGCACAGCCACTGATGACTGGTGCTATGATGTGAACGAAAATGATTAGCAAAGTAAGGGACCTCCTCTCTTCGTCAATTGACGCCTGAGAGTTAAGCGACTCATATATTATATCATCTCTGAATATTCGATAGTAGATAACTCCCGATAAGTCATCTTATGTTAAAACTATTAATATCAAAACAAGAAGAAACTCGTTTCAAATCTATCTTAAATCTTAGGCTTAT
>NZ_MWLP01000181.1:0-516 GCF_010634885.1 Microbacterium sp. B35-04
TGCACCGCCTCGGCGGCGATCTTGAGCTGCCGATCCGTGAAGCTCTCGGGCGCGGCCGGATGCCCGCCGGCCACCGTCCCGAGCGTGCTCACGCGGATGCCTCCGCCCACGAGCTGCAGATAGCGGGGATCGTCCTGCATGCGCTGCACCGTGGACTCTCGATGGGCGCGAGCCGCGATGGCCAGGACACTGTGCTCCTGATGGCCGCCGGCATGGAGCCCGGCGATGACGTCGGTGTGCAGGATGCGCGCTCCACCGGCGAAGAAGCCCTCGTACAGCGAGAGCACTCGGGAAGGTCGGACCATGGCGATGCTCCTCTGGGTCGTGACGCGGGTTCCGCGTCGCAGAGGTCGTCCGTCACGCCTGTGCCACGCAAGTTCCCGCAGTCGTCGATGCGCGGCGCCGGCGCCGATTGCACCTATGCTCCGACCTCTTCGGCCCGATGTCGATGAATCGCGTGTGTGCACTCGGTGAACGGACGGGTGTCGCCCCTCGGGCGGTCACGCCGGCGAGCCG
>NZ_MWLP01000182.1:0-784 GCF_010634885.1 Microbacterium sp. B35-04
AGTCGAAACAATCCAATAACTCTTTAACTTCACTATCTTCTAAATAATTGTTTCGTTTAGCTTGTAGCTCATCTCTAGTTTTAGCTTTTTTAGGGATATCAATTTTATCTAGTACACTTATATCTTGTAGATCATAGTATTTAAAGGCGTATTTGAACACAGAACGAATAATGATAACTAGTGATTGAACATGACCTTTACTGTGTAATTTAGCCCATTCATTAATAATATTTTGTAGATATGTATGTGTGATGTTGTTTATCAGCACTTCTTTATCAATAGCATTTTTAACTGTGTTTGTATTACTTACTTTTTCTTTAATGGTTGTAGCCTTTGAACCAGAGTGATTTTTATAATACTCTAACCACTCATCACATGCAGCATGGAAAGTTAGAGACTTAAGTGTAGTAGGTGTCTTATCGTTCAACTTCGCCTCTATACGCTTATTTAAGAGTTTCTGAGCCTCTTTCTGTGACTGCTTACCATTCTTATTAAGTACCACGCTAACACGTAGCCATTTGTTTGTGAGTGGATCTTTGTACTTCTCGTAATAGCGATATTGTACGTCACCATGTTTGTTAGTGAATTTCTCATGCCACATGTGTAAGAGCCTCCTAAAAATCATATTTTGTAATTCTTAGTTCATTTTCTTTTTTAATTTTTTCTAAAATATAGTTTATAGTTGGAAGATCATTTAAAGTGATATTTATATTATTATAAATTTGAGCAAATAATAATTCACAGATATCATCACAAAAGTTTTTATCTGTATCTTCAAAAGAAT
>NZ_MWLP01000183.1:0-645 GCF_010634885.1 Microbacterium sp. B35-04
CGCGCGGGCTCGGGCCTGGCGGGGCGCCGCCGCCGTAGTCTACGCCGCCTGGTACGCGCGCCGGAGGATGACCCCGCGCAGCGGTACCCAGACCTATCGGCGCCCCGCCTTGCGGCGGAAGAGCCAGGCCCCCCACACGAACGACACGACGAGGATCCCGAGGCACCAGGCGATCGCCCAGCCGACCGTGTCGTCGACGGGCGTTCCCATGAGGAGCCCGCGGATCGTCTCGATGATCGGCGTGACCGGCTGGTACTGCGCAACGCCCTGGAGCCACTCGGGCATCGTCTCGACCGGCACGTACGCGCTCGAGAGATACGGCAGGAACAGGATGATGAAGCCGTAGCCGTTGGCTCCCTCGGGGCTGCCGGAGGCGAGCCCGATCGCCGCGAACAGGTACGTGATCGCGAGGATCCAGAGTGCGATCACCCCGACGGCGCCGACCCAGCCCCAGAAGCCCGCCGTCGGGCGGAACCCCACGAGCAGTGCGACACCGATCACGATCGCGGTCGCGAACAGGTTGCGCAGCAGGCTCGCGACGACGTGCCCGGTCAGCACGGCGCTCGCGCGCACGGGCATCGTGCGGAACCGGTCGATGATGCCGGCCTTCATGTCGCCGGCGACGTACACGGCGGTCGAGGCGGC
>NZ_MWLP01000184.1:0-538 GCF_010634885.1 Microbacterium sp. B35-04
CTCGCTCAACGACCGACGACCCCGGCGTCGCGTCGCTGTATCAGCATGTGTCGTTCCAGCAGGATGCCTCGTACCTCGCGATCGGCGAGCGGACCAACGCGAACGGCTCGAAGGCGTTCCGCGAGGCAATGCTCGAGGAGCGGTGGGACGACTGCGTCGAGATCGCCCGCGACCAGATCCGCGTCGGCGCCCACCTGCTGGACGTCTGCACCGACTACGTCGGGCGCGACGGTGCCGCCGACATGCGCGAGGTCGTATCGCGCCTCGCGAGCGCCTCGACGCTGCCGCTCGTCATCGACTCGACCGAGCCGGCGGTCATCGCAGCGGGGCTCGAGCTGATCGGCGGACGCCCGGTCGTCAACTCCGTGAACTACGAGGACGGCGACGGCCCGACCTCGCGCTTCGGCCGCATCATGCCGCTCGTGAAGGAGCACGGCACCGCCGTCGTGGCGCTGACGATCGACGAGCACGGCCAGGCCCGCACCACCGAGGGCAAGGTGCAGATCGCCACGCGGCTCATCGACGAGCTCGTCGGCGA
>NZ_MWLP01000185.1:0-1407 GCF_010634885.1 Microbacterium sp. B35-04
GCCGAGTTTACGGCCACGTACTTTTTTATCTTCAGCTAAATGTCGATAGGTAATACTTTTGGGCGTGACACGTTCAATGTCAATACCATGTTGGTTTAAATGGTCTTTGAATTCATCCATATTCGTTGCTTGTGATTGATCGATTGCCTCACGTATTTCATCTTTCCATGAATATTGAGCAGTTGATTTCGTATTAGGGTCAGCAATCGCTTTTTCTGTCTGCGTATAACGTAAGCGTGCTGTGTTCTTTTCTGGCACGCTTAAACCATGTTCCATGCAAACCTCATCATTGAAATCTCTGACATTACGTAACGCTTGTTTATTGTTATTGAATTTCTTACCTGTCTCGAGGTCAATTGAATTAATGACAATATGATTGTGTACATGGTCTGTATCGGCATGCGTATAGACCGCCACTTGATGATTCGGTGCGAGCTTTTCAGCGAGTGCTAAGCCTAATTGATTACATTGTTCGGGCGTGACTTCGCCAGGTTTAAACGATTGGATAATGACATGCCCTTGATTGCCATCGGTTTTGCCATATAACTCACGTGAAGCTTTAAAACTCGATTTCGCATAGTCGACATCACAATTTAAGCCACTTTTTTCAACTGCACGTTTTTCAGCGTAATTAATGGCACGTGACGTTGATTTGGTGGCACTTAATTTAGTTGTTGCCATTGGTATCACGCTTTTTTTGTTTAGGAGCAAAATAGTCAATTAAAATTCTAAAAATAAAAACACTTCCCCAAAAACTTAAAATGCTCCATATGTTATCAAAAATGTTTATTTTCATTATCCATAGCACAACAAAAAGAATGGTATAAAACGTAAAATAAATACCGTTTAAAAGCCACCTTAATTTAGTTTGTTCCATATCTCATCTAACCTTTCACGTAATTCACTAATGTTACGTTCTAATGCTTCATAGTTCGGCGCTTCGTGTTGATGTTGGTTGCAATATTTGGCAATTTGATTGGCATTTGCGCCCAACATACTCAAATCTTTCGCTACCGATTGTCGCGTTGCTTGATCCAATTTGGGTGCGACCAATCGGGCGCCTTGTGCCTTTTTCTTAACGAACGCAGGCACACTCATATTTAAAGTTTCAGCTGATTGTTGTAACTTTAAATATTCGGATTCGCTCACACGAAAACTGATTTCCTTTGGCTCCTTACGGTTGGGTTTACGGTTTCGCCCAACAGTTTCGTCGCTAGCCACAAATGTGTTTTGTTCGCTCATACATCCCACCACGCTTTCTACGAAAGATAACTCCTTAATATAATTTTACTTTACAGGGTAAAGCAAAATTAATCAAGTCGTTAAGTGGTTTGGCAAGCATTGGCTTTGCTAGCCACTAACGTGGCAGACGCGCCAGCTTGTTGGGGATACTCCCCAAGCCCCTTA
>NZ_MWLP01000186.1:0-692 GCF_010634885.1 Microbacterium sp. B35-04
TGAAATGTTAGTAGCAGTGCCACATCAAGATGTATTAGTTATTGCGGACATTCGTAATAAAACAGGTTATGATGTTATGGCGCATTTAACTATGGAATTTTTCACTAAAGGTCTTGTACCTATCACGTCACTATCATTTGGTTACGATAAAGGTCATCTTGAACCAATATTCATTTTAGGTAAAAACAATAAGCAAAAAAGAGACCCAAACGTGATTCAGAGATTAGAAGCAAATCGTAAAAAATTTAATGATAAAAAATAAATAAAAAGGAGAAAGAGTATGAATTTATTTTATAATCCCAATGGTGTAGGAGACGTTGCTTTCTTACAAATTGAACCTGCAGAAGGTGAATTTAATTATAGAAAAAATAATGATGTTGTAGAAATTACTAAAGAAGATGATAACCAAGTAGTTGGATATAATTTCTTTAATATTTCAAATCATATTCAAATTGAAGGCAATGGTCATATCAAATTAACAGAAGATATTGTTGAACAATTACAGCAAATGATAAAAAACAATGGTTTTACGTTTGAGTTAAATGCAGATTTATCACCTAAATTTGTTGTTGGTTATGTTGAAACTAAAGAAAAACACCCAGATGCAGACAAATTAAGTGTTCTTAATGTAAACGTTGGTAATGACACATTACAAATTGTTTGTGGTGCACCGAATGTTGACCAAGGACAAA
>NZ_MWLP01000187.1:0-1140 GCF_010634885.1 Microbacterium sp. B35-04
AAGTTTCTTTAGTTTAATGATTGGTTGCCTTTAGTTTAATGATTGGTTGCCTTTAGTTTAATGATTGGTTGCCTTTAGTTTAATGATTGGTTGCCTTTAACATCTCAAATCCGTTGTCACTCTAAGGATCAAATGCCTCCTAAAACGGTTTTACAAAGATTTATAAAAAGATATTAAAAAGTTCGGGGCAATTTGCTCCTCACAAATTCAAAAGACAAAAAGGAAACCAACCACATTTGTGGTTGGTTTTTATTATTTAAAAAAACAGTAAGTAATATAACATTAATGCATTATTCCAATTGCTTTATTGACATTGAGCCTCTGAACCCTTAATAAACCCTAAAACTGTCGACTCGTCGGTTTCATAGCTCACGCTATCCCGACATTCGTCGAAACAGTTTAATTAAGGGTTCTTCTCAATGCACAATAAATTTTCTCGGCATAATGGCGTGTGTTATTTTTTATTTCTCTTTTCTGAATAAGGTAAATAAAAGATGATAAACAAAGCACATGCAATGGCTATAAAAGCACCTAAAAAGACCAATTGAGTTTCTCCTTTTCATTTCTAAGCTATTTTAAGCTTGATACAGCTTTTTTATTACCTCAAATGTGTTTTTTATTCAACATTTATATTAAATGCGCTTATACGCGCTTAAAATGGCATATATAAGTCCTCCAAATAAAGCATAAGGAACAAGATAGAAAATAAGTATGAAATAACGCCATGCTGAATGACCTGTTTTCAGGACATAGTTCAGCCATTCATAAAAATGTTGCACACCTAACCAGTCGCCTAAGGGACTTAAGACTAAAAATGTAACCATGACTAAAGCAATAATAAAAAACATCGCTGTAATGCCTTTGGTTAAACGATGAAACGCTTGATCATATTGTTTAACAGCTGTTTCGTTGTGCTTGATACGTTCATCCATGGTTGCTTTATAATCGTTATTCGCTTGTTGCAGTTCTGCTTGATTGGTTTGTAACTGCTCAATCGCCTTATGTGTGTCTGTTTTTACATCTTTCAATTCTTCTTGGATGGCTGTTTGAAAATCTTGTTTTAAATTATCGTTATTAATGCGTTCAATATAGTGTTTCGCTACACTGATAAAACGCTTTTGTGTGATTTCAGTCGCTTGA
>NZ_MWLP01000188.1:0-650 GCF_010634885.1 Microbacterium sp. B35-04
GGATTAAATAAAAGTTTTTGATGTGTTCTTTAAATACAGTAACTACTGCTGACATTGAATTAAACCACACTTTCAAACATTTAATGTATATACAATTGATAATGAGATACAACCTGTCATTTGGCGTACTATGTTTCTTTCAATCCACACTATATATGATATCAACGGTGTAAATTAAGTTAAACAAATACTTCAGAAATGATGATAATCATATCTCAAACTCATTGTTTTTTAATATGTAAATTTGTTTTAATTGAATAAAATATACCAAACTATATAACATAGTAAAAGATATTAGTTTATTAAATTCTCATCTTATTATACAATCATTTAAGTTATTAAACATAATAAAGTACCTTAAAAAGACAATAATGTCATTGATTGTCTATAATTAGACATAGTCTATCGTGTTAAATTAACTTTTACTCAATTTTAAACAAAATCTTCTACTCACTTTACACTAGGTTAATAAATTTAACAACTGATGAGTAGTATATTATAATCTATATAAATGTAATTAAGGAAGGACTAATTATGAGCGTATCGGTAAATATAGAACATGTAACTAAAGAATATCGTATATATAGAACGAATAAAGACCGTATTAAAGATGCCTTAATACCTAAAAATAAAAACAAAACATTCTTCGC
>NZ_MWLP01000189.1:0-774 GCF_010634885.1 Microbacterium sp. B35-04
ATAAAATTTCTACCAAAAGTGGTCAATTTGATATTGTTAAAGACAGTATAGCTAGTATTTCACAAGATCAACGTATTCAATTATTACTAATTGGTTTTGTATTTAATGCATTTTTAGAAGGCGCAGCCGGATTTGGTGTACCAATTGCTATATGCGCTGTATTACTTACGCAGCTGGGATTCAAACCTTTAGAGGCAGCTATGTATTGTTTAGTAGGCAATGCTGCTGCTGGGGCTTACGGTGCAGTAGGAATTCCAGTAGCTATTATTGATACGTTAAATTTATCAGGTGATGTGTCTGCTACCGAGGTAGCACTAATTGGTAATTTAACTTTAGAGTTTATTAGCTTTTTTGTGCCTTTCTTATTAATATTTATGATTGATGGATTCAGAGGTATTAAAGAGATATTACCATCTATTTTAGTTGTTTCTGTAACTTATACGTTTTTACAAGTGATTATAACATCATTTGCAGGTCCTGAACTTGCAGATATTATACCTGGATTGGCAGCTATGGTTGCATTAGCATTATTCTCTAGTAAGTTTCAACCTACAAACATATTTAGATTACAGGAAAATGAAGAACCTAAACGTGTAACTAAACATTCATTCAAAAATATTGTTTATGCATGGAGTCCTTTCATCATTTTAACTGTTATTGTACTTATATGGAGTTCATCATTCTTTAAAGGATTATTTGAAAAGAAAGGACTATTACACTCTCTTGTAATTAATTTTAATGTACCTGGTACGATGAATGATGTAACGCACGCAC
>NZ_MWLP01000019.1:0-32964 GCF_010634885.1 Microbacterium sp. B35-04
CCGGGATGCCGCGCGCCACCCGCGCGACGGCGCACCCGATCATGCCCGCGCCGACGATGACCACCCGGTCGCCGATCAGCGGCCGGGCGTCCCACAGCACGTTGACCGCCGTCTCGACCGCACCGGCCAGCACCGCCCGACGGGGCGGGACGGACTCCGGCACGGGAACGAGCGCATCCGCCGCGACCACGAAGCGGGACTGGTGCGGGACCAGGGCGAACACCGTGCGGCCCTGCAGCGGTGCCGGGCCCTCCTCGACGGTCCCGACGTTGAGGTAGCCGTACTTCACCGGGAAGGGGAACTCGCCGTCCTGGAACGGCGCGCGCATGCGGGTCCGCTCCGACTCCGGCACCTCGCCGCGTGCGACGAGCGCCTCCGTGCCACGGCTCACACCGGTCCAGAGCGTCCGCACCGCCGCCTCGCCCTCGGACGGGCGTCGCAGTCCTTCGGACCGGAACTCGCCCTGCCCGGGGCCGATCGTCCACCAGGCGATGGCGGAATCCGGAGCATCACTGTGAACCGCGGCGGGTATCTGCGTCGTGTTCCCGGTGACCGCCATGAGGAGTACACGGAGCGCGCATGGGAAAAGTTCAGTGGTCGCACGGGCTTCTCGCCGCGTGGGCTCAGCCGTGGTGGTGGGTCGCGGCCGGCACCGTGGGCCTCTTCGCGATCGGTGCGGCCGTGCCGCTGTCTCCGACGGCCGTGATGCTGGGGCTCGGCTACCTGGTCGTGTCGACGCTGCTGCTGACCGTCGCGCTCCGCCGTCGGGGCGCCGGACGGTTCGGGCCCGCGAACGCGGTCACCGCGACCCGCTCGACGCTCGTCGGCCTCGTGACCGCGCTGACGGTCGCCTCACTCGAGGGCACGACCGAGCCCACGCGGCCGGGGGTTCCGCTCGACGCGCCGGCGGCGAGTGGAGGGGCCCTCGGGACCACCGTCCTGCTGGTCTCGCTCGTGGCCTGCGCGCTCGCGCTGGACGGGGTGGACGGGTACGTCGCGCGCCGTACCGGCAGCGAGAGCGAGCTGGGCGCCCGGTTCGACATGGAGGTCGACGCATTCCTGCTCCTCGTGCTGAGCGTGTACGACACGCGGTATGTGGGCTGGTGGGTGCTCTCGATCGGTCTGCTGCGCTACGCGTTCGTCGTGGCGGGCGCGCTGCTGCCCTGGATGCGCCGGACCCTGCCGCCGCGGTACTGGCGCAAAGTGGTGACCGCGGCCTCGGGCGTCGCCCTCGCCGTCGTCGCGGCGCAGGTGCTGCCGCCCACCGCGGACCTGGCCGTCGCGGCCGCGGCGCTCTTGCTCATGCTCGAGTCGTTCGGCCGGGACGTCGCGTGGCTCGTGCGGATGAACCGCAGCAGCCGCACCCTCGTTTCCCTTGAGAAGGCGTCGACGACCTCACCTCCACCGGAGAGCAGGTAGGACCATGACCGAATCCACAGAGACCACGGTGCGCGTGCTCTGGACCATGCGCATCCTCAGCGCGATCGCGCTCCTGGCTGCGGGCGGCATCCACCTGTACCTCGTGTTCAACGGTGTGGGCGGCATCCTCGGGGTGATGTTCGTTCTCAACGCCGTCGCCGCGCTCGTGCTCGCGATCGGGATGCTGGCGCTCCACGGCCGCCTGCTGCAGCTGGCGACGGTGCTGAGCCTGCTGTTCCTCATCGCCACGCTGCTCGCGCTCATCCTGGCCCTGACCGTGGGGCTGTTCGGCATCACCTCCACCTGGGACTTCACGCTCGTGCCCGAGACCGTCATCGTCGAGTCCATCGGCATCGTGATCCTGGCGATCACGACCGTGCTCGTGCTGCGCCGGACCCCGGCCACGGCAGGGACGAGGCGGCAGGGCGTTTGAGCCGCCGACGGCTGCTCGCCCGGCTCGAGGCGGTGGAACGCCCCGCCACGACGTGACGGGGCGTTCGACAGTCCGAGGACCCGTCGATCAGGCGGAGGTGGACACCTTCTCGGCGGCCAGCTTCTCCTCGTCGAGGCGGTCGAGATCGTGCAGCGACGATCCCTTCGTCTCCCGCATCGACAGCGCGGCGATGAGCGTGACCGCCGCGGCGATCGCCAAGTAGACGGCGACCGGGACGTAGGAGCCGGTGTTCGCGAGCAGCGCGGTGGCGATGATGGGTGCCAGCGAGCCCGCGACGATCGACGTCACCTGGTAGCCGAGCGAGACGCCGGAATACCGCATACGAGTCGGGAACATCTCGGACATGATGGCGGGCTGCGGTGCGTACATGAAGGCGTGGATGAACAGGCCCAGGCTGATCGCCGCGACGATGATCACGGGATTGCGCGTGTCGAACATCGGGAAGGCCACGAATCCCCATGTCGCCGCGCCGACGGTGCCGATCAGGTACACCGGCTTGCGGCCGAGCCGATCGGTCAGGCCGCCGATGAGCGGGATGACGATCATGTGCACGATGTGCGCGATCACCAGGAGCCCGAGGATCTCAGACGTGTCGACCTCCAGGGCGACCGCCAGGTAGGTGATCGAGAACGTCACGACGAGGTAGTACATGATGTTCTCGGCGAATCGCAGGCCCATAGCCGTGAGCACGCCGCGCGGGTAGCGCCTGATCACCTCGAGCACACCGAAGCGCACGGCCTTGGACTGCTCGACCTGCTTCTGGACCTCGACGAAGATCGGCGCGTCGGTGACGCGTGTGCGGACGTAATAGCCGACGGCGACGATGACGACTGAGAGCCAGAACCCGACGCGCCAGCCCCAAGCGAGGAACTGCTCCTCGGTGAGCGTGCGGCTCAGGACGAGCAGCACGACGGTGGCCAGGAGGTTCCCGATCGGCACCGCGGCCTGGGGCCATGATGCCCAGAAGCCGCGCGTCTTGTTGGGCGAGTGCTCAGCGACGAGAAGGATCGCGCCGCCCCATTCGCCGCCCACCGCGAACCCCTGCGCGAAGCGCAGAGCCACGAGAAGGGCGGGCGCCCAGTAGCCGATCGTGTCGAAGGTGGGCAGGCACCCCATGAGGAACGTGGCGATGCCCACGAGGATGATCGCGAACTGCAGCAGCTTCTTGCGCCCGTACTTGTCGCCGAAGTGGCCGAAGACGATACCGCCGAGCGGCCGGGCGATGAAACCGACGGCGTAGGTGACGAACGCCGCGATGATCGGGGCGTACGGGTCGTCGGACGGCGGGAACATGATCTTGTTGAACACGAGCGTCGCTGCCGTGGCGTAGAGGAAGAACTCGTACCACTCGACGACGGTTCCGGCCATCGAAGCCGTGACGACCCGGCGCAGACTCGACTGCTTCATCGTGTCTGGTGATTGCTGCGTGGATGCCATGCGCTGATACCTCCTTGTAAAGCGCGGACACGGCTGGGGGAAGCCGCTCTGCGGGACGATACCTGACGCGCGATTCAGGTTTCAAGGGGTCCCACGCGGTTGTGGATGAGAAGTTCCGCGGAACTTCTCACTCCGGGCCGGGACAGCGCTCCTTCGCCTCGACCCTCACTCCCACGAGGCGACGAGCACCCACTGGCCGTCCACCTCTTCCACGTCCATGACGCACGTACGGTGGTCCACGTCGCTGCGCGCGGTGAACCGCCAGCTCTGGAAGAGCAGTCCGCCGTCGCAGCGGGTCGGAGTGTCGATGATGCGCCAGCGCTCGCCTTCGACCACCAGGCGAACCGGCCGGTCGCGTTCGCACCAGACCTGGACATCTTCTCGACTTGCCATCCTCATGACGTCCTCCTCCATCGAATCTATGTTCGATCTTAGGACGCCTGCAGGGAGGCCCGCAAGACAGGGCGACGACCTCAGGCCGTTGCGGAGCCGGCGTCGGCGCTCGCCTCGACCGCGGCGAGATGGATCGCAGCGACACCCTCGCGCAGCGCGCCGACGGGAGCTTCGACGGTCTCGTAGTGGGACGTGAACCCGTTCTCGTCGACCACGGTGATCGTCACCAGCACGTGGCCTCGACGCGGCAGCTGCGACGAGGTACGAGCGAGTCTCTTGGTCTTCATGTCGCCTCCGCGTCTCACCGTAACGGGAACCGCCGACACCCGCGCACCACGTGCCCGGGCGCCGGCGACTCGATACGGCGTGTCGCGCGCCAGACCGCTACCCCGCCGCGCTCGATGCGGCCGATGCAGCCACCTGACGGTGCAGCTCGTCGTGATCGTCCGCCGTCAGCGCCTCGTCCCCGCCGAAGACGTACGGAGCGCCCCGCCCGGTCTCGATCAGCGCCTTGAGGCTGCCGTTCACGAACATGCCCCAGGCGTTGGTGCAGACCTCGTAGCACTCCTCGTCGGCGGTGAGGCCCTCATGGGTGAAGACGACCTGGGTACGGCCATCGACCTCGGCGATGTCGAACCGCACCGTGCTGCCGTTCCATTCCTGCTTGTCGGCGACGAAGTCGAGGTGGCTGCCCGTCACCAGCCAGGCGACACGACTGCCGGGCTCGAGCGCGGTCACCCGGAAGCCGCTGTAGTGCAGCCCCGGGACGACGTACACGAACTCGTCGTCGACGGCCGTCGTCGAGCCGGTGATGCGTCCCCACCAGCGGGAGACGTCGTTGATCGCGTCGAACGCGGCCTGCCGCGACGCGTCGACGGTGATCGCGGTGGTGAAGTTCCCAGTCATGTGCATGCTCCTCTGCGTGCTGATCGGCGTGGACTTGCGTGATGCAAGCGACCATAGCGTTGGGTGCTTGCATCATGCAAGTGCTAGATTCGAACACATGTTGGGCAAGACGTACGACTCCCAGGTGTGCTCCATCGCGCGATCGCTGGAACTGGTCGGCGAGCGGTGGAGTCTGCTCATCATCCGCGACGCCCTGTTCGCAGGCGTGACGCGGTTCGGTGACTTCCAGCACAACCTCGGGATCGCCAGCAACGTGCTCGCGTCCCGGCTGGAGTCGTTCGTGGCGAGCGGCATCATGGACCGTGCCGGCGCCGCCGACTACGTCCTCACGCCGAAAGGCCACGACCTCGCGGTCGCGCTCATCGCCCTCACCGAGTGGGGAGACGAGTGGGCGTCCTCCGTCGAGCCGCCGATCCTGTACCGGCACTCCCCCTGCGACGGAGCGGTGCACGCCGCCGCGGCGTGCGAGACGTGCGGCGTGGTCCCGGCCGACGAGATCGGCATCCGCATCGGCCCCGGCATGCCGCCGGAGTACCTGGCCGCACGACGGGGCGGTGCTCGCGCGAAGGCATGAGACGGATGCCGCGGCAGCAACTCCGAGCGCTAACCGGGGTTCACGCGGCCTGAGTCAGGTGCGCGCTTCGTGCCGGCGGGGCTTGAGGCGCGCCGGTGCATCGGCTGCCGGCATCCATTCGCACTGGAAGCTGCCGCGATAGCCGAACAGGAAGCCGAACCAGCGGTTGTGCACCTCGAGGTCGACGTGGAACCGCTCGTCGGCGTCGTCGTAGTACTCGCGCAGGCGCGCGCGGCCGCTGAAGAGCATCGGAAACCGGAAGCCGATCGGGCCTTCGTAGAAGCGCTGCGCGCCGGAGGTCAGCAGCAGCCCGCCTCGTTCGTCCACGCGCAGCTCGAGATCGACGGCCAAGTGCTGGTGCGTGCCGAGATAATCGACGACCCGCCCGTCGTCGAGGATCATCGTGGCGTCGAATCTGCGGCGGCGAGAGCCGATGCGGTACTCGCGGACGAACGTGACGGTCTCGCGTCCGAGCGGGTCGCGGTAGGGGTAGTTCTCGATGACGAACGGGACGTCGATGCCGGTGTCGGGGATCAGGATGTTGCGCAGCCGCCCGATCTGCAGGAAAGGGACCGTCCACCACGGACCCCGCCGGATGGTCGTCATCACTCCCCGCCCGACGCAGGCCTCTGCCACGTCGAGGCCGACGCCGAAGCGCCGCTTCATCATCGGATGCAGATGGTCGAAGTCCTCGCCGAGCGCGCGCTCGAAGATGGAGGTCATGCCGCGGCTCCCGGGTCGGGCAGAGCCGCCAGCGTGGCGGGTGCGTCCTGCAGATGGTCGGCGCGGCGCCGGCCGGATGCCGGTGCGCGGCGGCAGCGGGCCGCGCGTGGTCGATCCGCGCGCCACCACCACACCACGCTCCACAGCGGCCATCGCTCAGGCGGAACGCCGGTCTCCAGCCAGATGCGGAGCCGGTCGAAGCTCCACGCCGTGGCCCATCCGAGCAGGGGGCGGACGACGACGTCCAGGATGCCCCAGCCCGGGCTGTAGTCGTACCCGGTGACGAACGCGATGCCCCGCTCATGCGGCATGTAGCGCCAGTATCCGCGGCCGGCCCGGATCGGCGACAGCGGATCGTCGGTGTGGAAGCGCAGCGCCGACGTCCGCGCACCGTCCGCACGCTGCGTCTCGCCGATGCTCACACCGGTCCCGCGGATGCTGTGCCCGGGCACGCGGCGCTCGTAGGCGAAGGTCGTGGCACCGGCATCCGTCACTCCGTCCGGCGTGATCCGGGTGAACCTGACATCCCACCGGACGTGCTCGGCGGGGTTCTGCGTGGCGGTCCACACGGCCTCCAGGTCGGCGGCGATCACCGTCTCCACATAGATGCCGCTACGACCCACACGACGACGCTACGACATCGTGGCCACCGCGGACGGGCCGGGACGCGGATGCCGGCGCGCCGAGCGCCCCGGGCGACGCTGTCACGTGCCGCAGAAGGTGCGGTGCCGAGGCGTGCCCTCGGGCGCCGGGTCGGCGAAGCGCCGGTGCTCGCGTCCCGGACGCTCGCGGAACGGATCCCGGACCAGCGCGAGCAGGCGTTCGAACGGCTCGAGGTCGCCATCCGTCGCCGCCCGCAGTGCCTCCTCGACGAGATGGTTGCGGGGAATGTAGACCGGGTTCACCGCGAGGATGAGCGCGGCATCCGGTCTCAGCGAAGCCCACCGGTGGAGCCACGCGTCGAGTTCCGGGATATACCCCAGGAACCGTCCGTGCAGGGGACCCTCGTCGTCGTCGGCAGCTGCCGCGAGGTCTCGCCAGAAGCCGGTGAAGTCGATCTCGTGCTCGGCCAGAAGGTCGAGTGCGGCCCTCGCCAGCTCCCCGGCGACCGCGAGATCGACCCCCGCCGAGAGCCCGAGCTTCTGGCGGAACACGCCGGCCCAGCTCTCGCGGTACCGCGCGTCGAAGGTGTCGACGATCTCGGCGCTCACCTCCGCCGCCGCTGCCGGATCGGCGGCCAGCAGCGGCGAGAGCGCCTCGCCCAGCCGCTCGAGGTTCCAGCGCATGATCGACGGCTGCCTGTCGTACGCGTAGCGGCCCTCCCGGTCGATCGAGCTGAAGTGCGCCCCCGGCTCGTAGGCGTCGAGGAACGCACACGGACCGTAGTCGATCGTCTCGGCGGCGACCAGCACGTTGTCCGTGCTCAGCACGCCGTGGACGAAGCCCACGCGCATCCAGTCGGCCGTGAGTGCGGCGACGGCATCGACGATCTCACCGAGAAGCGCACGATACGGATGCGCGGCGCCGGCCGCCCCGGGGTAGTGGCGCGTGATGACGTGGTCGGCGAGGCGTCGCAGCAGCACCGGGTCGTCCTGCGCGCGCACATACTCGAACGAGCCGAACCGCACATGGCTCGCCGCCGTGCGCGCGAGCACGGCGCCCGGAAGCACGCGATCCTCCCACTCGCGCGGAGCGCCGGTGGCCACGACGGCGAGCATGCGCGTCGTGGGCACACCGAGCGCGTGCATCGCCTCGCCCATGAGCAGCTCGCGCAGCATGGGCCCGACGACCGCGAACCCGTCGACGCGCGACATCGGCGTCGGTCCGATGCCTTTCAGGTGCACGTCCCGGAGGCGTCCGTTGCGGTCGTGCCGCTCGCCGAGGAGGGCTGCCCGTCCGTCGCCGAGGATCGGCTGGAACCTCCCCCACTGATGGCCGGCGTACACCTGCGCGACGGGCGCGGTGCCTGGGCGGTACGACTCCCCGGTCAGGACGCGCACGCCGGCCGCCGATCGGAGGAAGGCGGGATCGAAGCCGAGATCGTCGGCCAGTTCATCGTTGAATGCCAGCAGGCGCGGCTGCACGGTCCGCGCCGGCGAGACCGCGCGGGAGAGCTCCGGAAAGGCTTCGGCCCAGACCCGCTCGAGCGCCGGCGGGCCGGTCTGGTCGACACGCGCGCCGTCGACGCCCAGGGTGGCGGAATCCGTCATGTCATTGCTCCCGCTATCGAAGGTCGCCGACGCGGCGGCGAGGCCGAGACACGGGCGGCGCGCCGCTCATCGCACCCCGGCGACGCCGGCCTCGACGCTCGGGGCTCCCAGTGCGCCGGCGAGCGTCGGCCACTCGGCGTCGAGCCACTCGCCGACGATCTCCGACCGGCGACCGACGTCGCCTGCCGAGAAGGCGATGCCCCGCGTCGGCGTGGAGGCGCCGAGCTCCACGAGGAGCGGCCGCAGACCGTGCTCCACCGCGAGGGCGTGCGTGGGCGCGCCGATCGTGAGCAGCGGGACCGCCGTCACGCCACGCAGTGCGCCGGCCTCATAGCGATCGAGGAACGCCTTGAGCAGCCCGGTGTACGTCGCCTTGTACGTGGGGCTCGCGACGATGAGGACGTCCGCGTCGGCGACGCGTCGCGACAGCGTGTCGACGGCGTCGTCGGGGAAGCGGAACAGTGCGTCGGCGACGCCCGCCAGGTCGATGGTCTCGCTCACGTCGGCGCCGGAACGGGCGGCGATCTGCTGGGCCACCTCCTCGGCGACGAGACGCGTGCGGGACGACGGCTGCGGGTTGCCCACGAGGACGACGATGTGCGACATGTCGACCATGCAATCGCACCGCAGCGCGTCCGGGTGCGGTCAGCCCCCGTGTGCGCCGTCATGTGAACGCGCGTTTCCTCGTGTTGCACTCGGTCCGGGCGCCACCCCCGGACCCGTGTCTACCGTCGTGCCATGACCGCTTTCCCCAGAGCCTCCGCCGCCGATCAGCATCCTTCGACGCGATCGATCGGCAGTGCGATCTCCCCTGCGGAATTCCGCTCGCTCTTCCGCGGGCACCCCAGCGGCGTCGCGGTCATCACCGCGACCGGACCTGACGGACCTGTCGCGCTGACCGCCTCGTCGGTGTCGTCGGTGAGCGCGGATCCGCCGCTCCTGGTGTTCTCCGTGTCGGCGATCTCGTCGGCGACACCCACCATCCTCGCGGCGGACTCCGTCGTCGTACACCTCCTCGACGCCGACGACATCGACCTCGCCAGGCTCGGCGCCACCAGCGGTGTGGACCGCTTCGCCGACGCCGAGTCGTGGGCTCCGCTGCCGACGGGCGAGCCCGTGTTCCGCGGGGTGCGGGCCTGGGTGCGCGGCGCCGTGGTCAGTCGCATGGATGCCGGAGGGTCGACCGTGATCGCCGCGCACGCGGTACAGGCGCACATCGCCCGCGACGCCGGCACGGCGGCGGAGGGCGACGCGCTGGTCTTCCACAATCGCGCGTGGCACCGGCTCGGCGAGCACTCGCGAGTGGACCACGCGCACCGCCCACACCCCGCAGAGCCGAACGTGAGGAACCGACGACCGTGACCGAACAGGTGCACATCGCCCTTGCCCTGGAGCGCGCGGGATGGCATCCCGCGGCCTGGCGCGCGCAGACCGCACGACCGCATGAACTGACGTCTCCCGTCTACTGGCGCGATCTGCTGCGCACGGCCGATGGCGCGGGCCTCGTGCTCGCGACGATCGAAGACGCGCTCTCGCTCGCCGATCGTTTCGAACCGACCGACGGCCTGCGCCGTGACCGTGTCCGGGGACGCCTGGACGCCGTGCTGCTCGCGTCGTACCTCGCTCCGCTGACCAGCCGCATCGGCCTCGTGCCGACCGTCACCACAGCGCACCCCGAGCCGTTCCACGTCGCCACGGGCATCCAGACCCTCGACTTCGCAAGCCGGGGCCGCGCCGGGGTGCGCCTGGTAGCCGGGGCATCGGCTGCCGAGCGGGCGAACTTCGGCCGACGCGCGACGGGCGTCGATGCGCTCCCCGCGTCCGGCCGGGTCGAGGACTCCCCCGAGATCGCCGCCGCGTTCCGCGAGGCGGGCGAGTTCGCCGACGTGCTCGCGCGGCTCTGGGATTCGTGGCTGGACGACGCCGTGATCCGGGATGCCGAGTCCGGCCGTTACGTCGACGCCGACCGCGTGCACAACATCGACTTCGAGGGCGAGTTCTTCTCGGTCACGGGGGCCTCGATCGTGCCGCGATCGCCTCAGGGCCGCCCCCTCATCACGGTGCTCGCGCACCAGACGGTGCCGTACCGCCTCGCCGCGGAGCACGCCGACCTCGTCTTCACGACGCCGCACAGCGCGGACGACGTCGCCGCGATCCGCACCGAGGTCAACACCGCTGCGGCCGTACTGCGCAGCGATGGCCGTGAGCGCCTGCGCGTCTTCGCCGATCTGCTCGTGCTCATCGAGGACACGGCCGATGCCGCACGCCAGGCCGCGCGGCGGCTCGACGACCTGGCCGGAGCCGAGCTCGCCTCGGACGCGCGCATCGTCATCGGCACTGCGGGCGACGTGGTCGACGAGATCGTCGCCCTCGCCGGAGCCGGGGTCGACGGCATCCGCCTCCGCCCTGCGCGCCAGCCCGCGGACGTCGCCGCCATCGCCGAGCAGGTGGTGCCGCTCGCCCGCGCCGCAGGTGTGCTGCGCGACGCCGGCCAGAGCGGCACGGCCGGCAGCGGCACGCTGCGCTCGCGACTGCAGCTGTCGCGCCCCGAGAGCCGATACGCCCGAGAGAAGGTCGCCCTGTGAGCCTCCCCCGTCAGATCCACCTCGCGGCGCACTTTCCCGGGGTCAACAGCACGACGGTCTGGACCGACCCGTCTGCCGGAAGCCAGATCGAGTTCGACTCGTTCGCGCACTTCGCCCGCAATGCCGAGCGCGGATTGTTCGACTACGTCTTCCTGGCCGAGGGCCTGCGGCTGCGCGAGCACAAGGGGCGCGTCCACGAGCTCGACGTGCTGGGGCGCCCGAACACGCTGTCGATCCTTGCCGCTCTGGCCGCGATCACCGAGCACGTCGGGCTGGTCGGCACGCTCAACACGACGTTCAACGAGCCGTACGAGCTTGCGCGGCAACTTTCGACGCTCGACCTGCTGTCGGGTGGTCGCGCCGGGTGGAACGCGGTGACCAGCTCGGATGCCTTCCACGGCGCCAATTTCCGCCGTGGCGGCTACCTGGACCACGCCGACCGCTATGAGCGTGCGCGGGAGTTCGCCGACCTCGCGAAGAAGCTGTGGGACTCGTGGCCCGAAGACGCTCCGCGGGCGGATGCCGGATCGGGGGTGTTCCTGGACGAGGACGTGCCCGCGCGGGTGCGGCACCGCGGATCCCAGTTCGACGTCGACGCGCTGTTCGACGTGCCGCGCTCACCCCAGGGCCGGCCCGTCATCGTGCAGGCCGGCGACTCCGCCGACGGGCGTGGCTTCGGTGCGGAGCACGCCGAGGTCATCTTCTCGCTGCATACGGAGTTCGAGGCGGCGCGGGCGTTCTACGACGACGTCAAGGGGAAGCTGCCCGCGTGGGGCCGCGACGAGGAGTCGCTGAAGATCCTGCCGGCAGCGACCTTCGTCCTCGGCGACACCGAGCAGGAGGCACAGGAGCGCTCGCGCGAGATCGCGCTCGCGCAGGTGCGACCCGAGGTCGCACTGACCTATGTCGAGCAGGTGTGGGGTCGCGACCTCTCGGGCTACGACCCCGACGGTCCGCTCCCCGACGTCGACCCCGACACCGGGTCCGAGACCGCTCGAGGCTGGGCGAACCGTCACGCCGCCGTGCGGGCCCGGATCGCGAAACTGCGGGAGCTGTCGGATGCCGAGGGTCTCAGCATCCGGGATCTCGTCATCCGCCTCACTGCGACGCACACCTTCGTCGGCACGCCACAGCGCATCGCGGCCGAGATCGACCGGTACGTGCAGGAGCGCGCGACCGACGGCTTCACCGTCGTCGGGCACCTCACCCCGCACGGGCTGGACGAGTTCACCGAGCGCGTCGTGCCGCTGCTGCAGGAGCGCGGCTCGTACCGGCAGTCGTACGAGGAAGGTGCGACCCTGCGGGACCTGCTCGGGCTGCCCGCACCCCGCGCGACTGTGCCCCTCACGACTGTGCCCTTCACGACCCCGTCGCTCGCGACGCGATGACCGACCGCGCGCGCCTGCTGCTCGTCGGGGCCGGCCCGCGGGCGATCATGCTCCTCGAGCGTCTGCTGGCGCGCACCGACGAGCACACGCTGCTCGACATCGACCTCGTCGATCCACACCCGCCCGGCGCCGGCCGCATCTGGCGCCGCGCGCAGTCGCCGCTGCTCAAGCTCAACTCGATGACGCGCGACGTCACCGTGTTCACCGACGACAGCTGCACCATCGACGGCCCCGTGCGTCCCGGCCCGTCGCTGAACCAGTGGCTCGAGCTGTGGCGCGTCGGCGAGTTGCCCGACGTCGACCTCGACGAGCTGTCGGAGGCAGAGGCGCGGGCGCTGGGTCCGGACGGGTTTCCGACCCGGCGCCTGCACAGCCACTACCTGGACTGGTTCTTCCGCACCACGGCGGCGAGCGCGCCGGCCGGCGTGACCATCCGGCAGCATGCCGACACCGTGGCCGCAGTGCGGCCGACCGCCGATGGACGCCACCTCGTCGTGCTGGCGACCGGCTCCGAGATCGTGACGGATGCCGTCGCCTACTGCCTCGGCCACACCGAGCGCGACCTCGACCCGGCGACCGCGGCGCTGGCCGAGGCATCCGCCCGCCACGGGCTCGTGTACGTGCCGCCGGCGTTCACCGCCGACGCCGACCTCTCGGTGATTCCGGAGGGCGCGGACGTCATCGTGCGCGGCATGGGCCTGGCCGCCGTCGACCTCGTCGTCCTGCTGACCCAGGGGCGCGGCGGACGGTTCGACCGGGCAGGCGACGGCAGCCTGCGCTACCTGGCCTCGGGGCGTGAGCCGCGGCTGCACCTCGGCTCACGCCGGGGCGTCCCCTACAGGTCCAAGGTGACCTCGACGCTGCAGGGCGATCCGCCGCAGCGCGAGGTGCTCACGCCCGACGCGGTCGCGGCGCTCGCAGCGTCCGGCCACCCGATCGACTTCGAGCGTGACGTCTGGCCGCTCGTCGCGACGGAGCTGCTCCATGGGCACTATCGCGAGCTGTTCACGGGACACCCCGACAGGGTCTCGACTACGTGGACGGAGTTCCGTCCCGTGCTGCGCGCCCACCCGTGGGACTCGTCCGCGCTCCGCGAGGCGATCGCCGCGGCCGTTCCGGAACCGCTGGACCGGTTCGACGTCGCGGCGTTCGACCGGCCACTCGCCGGTGCGCGGTTCCTCGACGAGGAGGACGTGCAGCGACAGGTCAGAGCGCACATCGCCGACGACCTCCTGCTGCGGACCACCGAGGAGCGCAGTCCCGCGCAGGGCGTCTTCATCGCCGCGCTGCTGTCGTTCATGGCACTGTCGGAGATCCCGAAGGAGCGCTGGAACGCCCGGTCGCGAGCGCAAAGCCTGCCCGTGCGCTGGCACACGTTCTTCAGCTACCTGGCGAGTGGACCGCCGCCACACCGGCTCGAGGAGCTGCTCGCACTCTCGGAGGCCGGAGTGGTGCGCTTCCTCGGACCCGACATCGAGGTCACCGTCACCCCGCACGGGTTCAGCGCATCCGGCCCTCGCGTGCCCGGCGAGACGGTCGCCGGCGCGCTCGTCGACGCGTGGCTGCCTGCGGCCGACGCCGCACTGAGCACGAACGAGGCGCTGCGAGAGCTCGTGACGGTGCACGGCAGCGAGCTGCGGGTGACGGATGCCGAATACGACGGCTCGCTCGGACGCGTACGCGTCAGCGACGACGGGCAGGTGCTGCGCCGCGACGACGCGGCTCACGACACGCTGTTCGCCACCGGGCCATTCACATCGCTGACCGAGGCGGGTGCATTCACGCGCCCGAACGCGGACTCGCTGTCGCTGCGGCAGACCGACCGGGTCGCGGGTGCGATCGCGGCGCGCCTCGGGGTCGCCGTACCCGTCACCCCCTGACCCTCCGCCCCGGAACCGCGAACACTGCAGTTTCCTGCGAGCACTGCGGCGCGCGTCGCAGCGCTCGCAGGAAACGGCAAGCGCCACGCGGAGCCGGCCATCGCCAACCGGCGTATGACGCCACGTGACGGCGTGTGAACACGCGCGACTCCGATTTCCGCCGTGTGACGAGGCGGATCGAGGTGTGCCGGGCCTCTCCGAGACGCTGAGACCACGAGCCCGGCAGCCTGCCGCGACTCGCCCGCCACAGCTTTCTGGAGCCCCTCATGTCGTTCACCCGACCACGTACCGCCGCCATCGCGGCGATCGGCGCCGTCGCGCTCGCGCTCACCGCATGTGCGACCGGAGCCGGCGACGCCGCCCCGACCCCCTCCGCCGAAGCGGAGCCCGTCGCCGGCGGCAACCTCACGTTCGCGATCTCGGTCGACAGCCAGTGCATCGATCCGCAGCAGGTCGGCAACAACGACGCGATCGCGATCGCGCGGCAGACCGTCGCGTCCCTCACGATCCAGGACCCCGAGACCGGTGACATCCTGCCGTGGCTCGCCGAGGACTACGAGGTGAACGCCGACGCCACCAGCTTCACCTTCACGCTCCAGGACGGCCCGACGTATGCCGACGGGGAGCCGATCGACGCGGCATCCGTCAAGACCAACTTCGAGGCGATCGTCGCGCTCGGCGCGAAGGCGAGCCTCGGCTCGTCGTACCTCGCCGACCTCGAGAGCGTCGAGGTGGTCGATGAGCACACCGTCACCATCAACTTCTCGGAGCCGAGCGCGCAGTTCCTGCAGGCGACCTCCACGTTCTCGCTGGGTCTGCTGTCGCCGGCGACGGCCGCCGTCAGCCAGGCCGATCGCTGCCTCGGCGATTTCATCGGCTCGGGTCCGTTCTCGGTGCAGAGCTACACCCCCAACGAGGGCGCGGTGCTCGAGCGCCGCGAGGGCTACGAGTGGGGCCCGTCGACCGCGGGCCACACCGGTGAGGCGTACCTCGACACGATCACGTACAAGGTCATCCCCGAGTCGGGCAACCGCACCGGCAGCCTGCAGTCCGGCCAGATCGACGCCACGACCGGCATCGCCACCGTCGACGCCGTGCTGTTCGAGAGTGAGGACTTCTGGTCGCTCAACCGCGCCAACCCCGGCTCGGTGTACAACCTGTACGCCAACCAGTCGACCGAGAAGCTCGCCGACGAGAGCGTGCGCCTCGCGATCCAGAAGGGCATCGACCGCGAGCAGATCACCTCGACGCTGCTCGGCCCCGACGACCTGCCCGCCGTGTCGCCGCTCGCATCGTCGACGCCCTACTTCACCGACCTCAGCGACGTGCTCGAGTACGACCCCGAGGGCGCCGCCGATCTGCTCGACGAGGCGGGCTGGACCGAGGGCGACGACGGCATCCGCGAGAAGGACGGTGAGAAGCTCAGCTTCCACGTGACCTACTGGCAGTCGCCGAAGGAGGTGCTCGAGCTCGTGCAGCAGCAGCTGCGCCAGATCGGCGTGGACCTGCAGCTGACCTTCGCGAGCATCGCCGACGTGCAGGCCGCGAACGCCGACGGCACGTACGACTTCTCGTACGGCAACCTGACGCGGGCCGACCCCGACGTGCTGCGGACCGTCTTCTCGGTCAACGGCACGAGCAACTCCACCAAGCGCACCGAGCCCGCTGAGGTCGACGAGCTGCTCGACGAGCAGGCCGCGATCATCGACCCGGCGGAGCGTCAGAAGGTCGTCGACGAGGCCGCGAGCCTGCTGATCACCGGCGGCTACTCGATCCCGATCTACCAGCTGTCGACGACCATCACGGCCGCGTCGAAGGTGCAGGGGCTGACGTTCGAGGCGTCCAGCCGCCTGGACTTCTACGACGCCTGGATCGCCGAGTAGAGCCCGACGGGCATCGAGAGGATGAGGAGCGAGATCATGTGGGGGAACTACATCGCCCGGAGGATCGGGCAGGGCCTGGTGGTGCTGTGGGCCGCCTACACGATCTCGTTCCTCATCCTCTATCTGCTTCCGGGCGACGCCGCCACGCTGTTCGCCGGCGGCGGCGACCAGGAGGCGATCGACCCCGCGCTCGTGGCGCAGCTGCGCAGCGAGCTCGGGCTCGACCGCCCGCTGTGGGAGCAGTACCTCGCCGCACTCGGCAAGGCGCTGACCGGCGACTTCGGGACGTCGACGCAGACCGGGCGCCCGGCATCCGATCTGCTCCTCGAGTCGCTGCCGCCGACGCTCGCGCTCACCGCGTTCGCGTTCGTGCTGTCGGTCGTCTTCGGCATCACGCTGGCTCTGGCGGCCTCGCTCGCCCGAGCCCAGTGGCTGCGCAGCATCCTCTCGTCCCTGCCGCCCCTCGGCGTCTCGGTCCCCGTGTTCTGGATCGGCCTCCTCCTGCTGCAGGCGTTCTCGTTCCGGCTGCGACTGTTCCCCTCGATGGGCAACGAGGGGTTCGACAGCCTCGTGCTGCCCGCCATCACGATCGCGATCCCCTCCGGGGCGTTCATCGCCCAGCTGCTCTCAAGGAGCCTGCGGTCGACGCTCGCCCAGCCGTACGTCGAGATCGTGCGCGCCAAGGGGGCGAGCGAGCGTCGCGTGCAGCTGGGCCACGCCTTCCGCAACGCGGCGATCCCCGCGCTCACGATGGTCGGCGTGCTCATCGGCGGACTGCTCTCGGGCGCCGTCGTCACCGAGACCGTGTTCTCCCGCCTGGGCATCGGCCGCCTCGTCGTGACCGCCGTCAACAACCGCGACGTGCCGGTCGTGCAGGCCGTGGTGGTCTTCGCCGCCCTCGTCTTCGTCGTCGCGAACCTCGTCGTCGACCTCGTCTACCCCCTCATCGACCGTCGCATCACGCTCGCCCGCACGGCGTTCGTCGCGGCCTGACAGGAGCTGCCATGACCGTCGAGAACGTGCTCTCCGCCCCCGCGCGCACCATCGAGCCGCGCGACCCGTTCATCGAGGCGTTCGTCGATCCCGACGCCGACCCGGCCGGCGGCCCCGCAGCCGCTTCGCTGGAGGAGGGGCGACAGGATGCCGGGGCCCGGCGCTCTGCGCTGAAGCCCATCGTCGCGATCCTCAGGCAGCCGACGCTGGTGGCGTCGATCCTCGTGCTGGCGCTCGTGACGCTGTGGGCGCTGGTGCCCTCATGGTTCACGGCGTGGGATCCGATCGTCGGGGTTCCGCAGGACCGCCTGCTCCCGCCGAGCACGGAGCACCTCTTCGGCACCGACAACCTCGGCCGCGACCTCTACGCCCGCGTCGTGTACGGCGCGGCGACGTCGCTCGCCGCGACCACGGTCGCCGTCGTGGTGGGACTGGCGGTCGGATCGCTGTTCGGCCTCCTGGCCGGGTTCCTCCGCGGTGTCGTCGACGACGCGATCATGCGCTTCATGGACGTGCTGCTGGCGATCCCCAGTCTGCTGCTCTCGCTCGCCCTGATCACCGCCCTCGGCTTCGGGACGCTCAACGTCGCCGTCGCGGTCGGCCTCGCCAGCGTGGCATCCTTCTCCCGCGTCATGCGTGCCGAGGTGCTGCAGATCGCCACGGCCGTCTATGTCGAGGCCGCCCGCGTCTCGGGCGTGCGCTGGTACACCGTGCTGCGCCGGCACGTGCTGCCGAACGCGTCGGGCCCGGTCATCGCGCTGGCCGCCCTCGAGTTCGGCGTCATGGTGCTGGCGATCTCTTCACTGTCGTTCCTCGGCTTCGGCGCGCCGCCGCCCACCCCGGAATGGGGCTCGCTCGTCGCCGGAGGTCGCGATTACCTCGCCGTCGCGTGGTGGCTGACCACGCTTCCGGGGCTCGTGATCGTCGCTGTCGTGCTGTCGGCCAACCGTATCTCGCGGGCTCTCGAGCGCAACGGAGGGATCCGATGACCGCGCTGCTGGAAGTGTCCGGACTGTCGGTGTCGTACGCGCTCGGCGGCGTGCCGCGCCCGGCCGTCCGCGATGTGAGCTTCACGGTCGACCGCGGCGAGGTCGTCGCCATCGTCGGGGAGTCCGGCTCGGGGAAGAGCACGACCGCCCACGCGGTGATCCACCTGCTCGCCGGAAACGCCTCCGTCGACGCCGGCACCATCCGCTTCGACGGCGCCGATCTCACCGCACTGTCGCCGCGGGCGTGGCGCGACGTGCGCGGCCGCCGTATCGGCCTCATCCCGCAGGACCCGACGACGAGCCTCAACCCGGTCAAGCGCGTCGGCCGCCAGGTGGGCGAACCGCTCGTCGTGCACGGCCTCGCGACACGGCGCACCGCCGACGCGCAGGCGGTCGAGCTGCTGCGCCTCGCCGGCATCGGCGAGCCCGAGGCACGCGCACGCCAGTTCCCGCATCAGTTCTCGGGCGGCATGAAGCAGCGTGCGCTCATCGCGACCGCGCTGGCCGCCGAGCCGCAGCTCGTGATCGCCGACGAGCCGACGAGCGCCCTCGACGTGACCGTGCAGAAGCAGATCCTCGACCACATCGACACGCTCGCGTCGACGCTCGGCACCGCGGTGCTGCTCATCACGCACGACCTGGGTGTCGCGGCCGACCGCGCCGACCGCATCATCGTGATGCAGAACGGCGAGATCGTGGAGACGGGCCCGGCGCGGTCTGTGCTGGAGGATCCGCAGCATCCGTACACTCGGGCGCTCATCGCCGCGGCGCCGGGACTTCGCACGACCGCGGGTTCGCGCGGCACGGACTCGAGCTCCGTGCGCACGGCCGCGCGTGCGCTGCGGCCCGCGACGGATGCCGGCACCCCCGCTCTTCTCGAGGTGACGGGACTGCGCAAGGAGTTCCCCCTCCCCGGGCGTGAGATGCTCGTCGCCGTCGACGACGTGTCATTCCGCATCGACCGCGGTGAGACGCTGGCGATCGTCGGCGAGTCCGGGTCGGGCAAGAGCACGACGGCGCGCCTGGCACTGCGGCTCGAGAAGCCCACGGCGGGCGGCATCCGATTCGACGGCACCGACATCGTCGCCGCGACCCGGGAGGAGCTGCGCACGCTGAGGCGCCGGTTCCAGCTCGTCTATCAGAGCCCCTTCGCGTCGCTCGACCCGCGGTTCACGATCGCCGACGTCATCGACGAGCCGCTGCGCGCGTACGGCGTCGAGAAGGCTGAACGCGCGCGCCGCGTGCGCGAGCTCATCGACCAGGTCGCGCTGCCGGCGGGGACGGCCTCGCGACGCCCCGCCGAGCTGTCGGGCGGTCAGCACCAGCGCGTCGCGATCGCTCGGGCCCTCGCTCTGCACCCCGACCTGGTGGTGCTCGACGAGGCCGTGTCGGCGCTCGACGTGTCGGTGCAGGCGCAGATCCTCGACCTGCTGGCGGCCATCCAGCGCGATGTCGGGGTCTCGTACCTGTTCATCAGCCACGACCTGGCCGTGGTGCGCGAGATCTCCGACCGCGTGGCGGTGATGCAGCACGGCCGCATCGTCGAGCAAGGCGCCACCTCGCGCGTGCTCGGCGCCCCGAGCGAGGCGTACACGCGCCGACTCATCGACGCGATCCCGGGATCGACGCTGTCCGCGTCGGTGCCGGTCTCCTGAACCATCACGAGAAACCGAGGACGACATGACCACCATCACCCCCACCGACATCGACCGCGCGCAGTTCGGGCGCGAATGGGAGGACTGGCACCGCGGCCACGAGACCCGCCGGGCGGACGCACTCGGCTTCTTCGCGATCACAGGACTGCACTGGCTCGGCAGCGAGCCGATCACCCTGCCGGGGGCGCCGGGCACGTGGAGCCTCGGCGCCGACGGCGTGGTCGTCGAGCTCGCCGAGGGCGAGACGCTCACGCTCGACGGCGCGACGATCACCGGCACGCACGCGTTCGGCGAGATCCCGGAGCGCGGCAGCGTCACTCCGACGTTCACCGACGACGACGTGGCCGGTGCGGTCGAGATCGCGATCCGCGGCGGGCATACCATCCTGCGTCCGCGCCGCGCCGACCACCCGTTCCTGGCCGAGTACTCGGGCACGCCGACGTACGTCCCGAACCCACGCTGGCGCGTGACGGCACGTTTCCGGCCGTTCGATGCGCCCCGCCCGACCGAGGTGGGCGCTGCCGTCGACGGCCTCACCCACGTGTACGACGCCCCCGGCGTGCTCGAGTTCTCGTGGCGCGGCGAGGAGTTCACGCTCACCGCCTTCGACGGCAAGGCCCCCGGCGCCCTGCTCGTGCTCTTCACCGACGCCACCAGTGGGCTCACGACGTACGCCGCGAACCGCTCGGTAGGCATCGACGCGCCGGATGCCGACGGCTGGACCACCATCGACTTCAACCGCGCCGTCAACCTGCCGTGCGCGTACACCGACTTCGCGACGTGCCCGCTGCCCCCGGAGGGCAACCGCCTGCCGGTCGGCATCGAGGCCGGCGAGAAGACGCCGCTCACACGCGTGCGCTCCATCGATGCGCTCGTCGCGCCGGGGGGCGCCGCATGAGGTTCCAGCTGCTCGATATCGTCCCGTACCGCGCCGACCCCATCACCGGCCGCCAGGTCTCGCCGTCCGAGCGGTTCGACGAGACGCTCCAGCAGGCGATCCGCGCCGAGGAGCTGGGATTGGATGCCGTCGCCATCGGCGAGCGCCATGCCGGGCACTTCATCTCGTCGTCACCGACGGTGCTGCTGGGCGCGATCGCGGCCCGGACCTCCCGCATCCGTCTCAACTCCGGCGTCACTGTGCTCTCGGTGCTGGACCCCGTCCGGGTCGCCGAGGACTACGCGACGATCGACCAGCTGTCGGGCGGCCGGCTCGACCTCACGATCGGCAAGGGCAACGAGGTCGCGCAGTTCCCGCTGTTCGGGCTCGACATCGACGACCAGTGGGAGCTGCTGGCCGAGAAGTACGAGCTGCTGCGCACGCTCTGGCGCGAAGAGGACGTCACGTGGCCGGGCACCGAGTTCACCCGTCCGCTCACCGGCGTGACGACGCTGCCGCGACCCTACGCCGGCGCTCCGCGGGTATGGCACGGCTCGGCGACGACGCTGTTCTCGGCAGGGCTCGCCGCCCGGTTCGGCGACCCGCTGTTCAGCGCGAACGCCATCCAGCCGCTCGAGAACTACGGCGTGCTCGTCGACCACTACCGCGCCGAGTACGCGCGGCACGGCCATGACCCGGCGGGCGCGTTCGTCGCTGCGGGCGCGGGGGCCCTGTTCATCGCCGACACCACCGAGGAGGCGATCCGCGAGTACGGCCCCGTCTACAACGCGATCGTCGCCGCCACCAATGTGCCCGGGAACAACACCCCGTTCCGCGACATCGAGCACGCCGTCGCCGAGGGCCCCGCCCTCGTCGGCACGCCCCAGCAGGTGATCGACAAGATCGCGCGGTTCCATGGCCGGCTCGGGCACGACCTGCAGTCGATCAGCCTTCCGACGACGGTGCCGTTCGCGCAGCAGCTCGAGATCCTCGAGCGCTTCGCCCTCGAGGTGGCCCCCGTGCTGCGCCGGGAGTTCCCGACGGCGCTGTGGACGGATGCCGATCCGCTCGCACAGCGGGCCGCAGAGCTCGCGACCGCATGAGTTCCCAGAGCGCGGGTTCCGCGCGGCGATCCCGCGCGCAACCCGCGCTCTGGGCATGCCTGGCGGCCGGCTTCGCGACGCTGTTCGACGCCACCGTCATCACCTACGCGGCGCCCGCGGTGAGCGCTTCGCTGGGCGGATCGACGGCCGGCGTGCAGTGGCTGCTGGCGTCGTTCTCGCTCACGTTCGGTCTCGGCCTCATCCCGTCCGGACGTCTCGGCGACGTCTACGGCCGCCGCCTGCTGTTCCTCGTGGGTCTCGGCATCTTCCTCGCCGGCGGAGTCGCGGCCGTCGCCTCGCCCACGATCGTGGTGCTGGTCGCCGCGCGCTTCGTGCAGGGGCTCGGCGCCGGGGTCATCAGCGCCCAGGTGCTCGGCGCGATCCAGGACCTCTACACCGGGGTCCCCCGCCTGCGCGCCCTCGCCGCCTACACCGCGGTCGGCGCCCTGGCGGGCGTGCTCGGACCCGTGCTGGCCGCCGCACTTCTCATCGCCCTGCCCGCCGACACCGCGTGGCGCGTTGTGCTCCTGACGCCGCTCCCGCTCGTGATCGCGGCCCTCGTGCTCGGCCGGCGCGGGATGCCGGGACCGCGTGCCTCGCGTGGTGCCCTGCGCGTGTGGCTCGATCTGCCGGGCATCGTGCTGCTGTGCCTCATCGTGGTGGCGCTGACCCTGCCCGTCGTGGAGCCGGGTCTCTCCGGACTGTCGGGGCTCCTCGTCGCCGGCGCCGCGCTGGTGCTCGTGCTCGTGCTCGTCGCCTGGGAGCGTCGCTACGCGCGGCGCGGACGGCTCCCGCTGTTCGCGCCGGCGCTGGTGCGCTCTCGCGGCTTCGTGGTGGGCAACGTGGTCGCGCTGCTGTGGTTCGGCAGCGGCATGGCCGCAGGCTCCGCCGTCACTCTCTACTTCCTGCAGTCGCCCGCGCTGTCGGCGCTCGCGATCGCCCTCGTGTTCGTGCCGGGAGCTCTCGCCCGCCTGGGTGGGTCGTTGTCGAGCCTTCGCGTGGTGGGCCGCATCGGCTCGTCGGCCACGATCGGCCTCGGTCTCGGGCTGCAGGCCGCACTGTTCGCAGGGCTCGCAGTCGCGGCGCCGCTGCTCCCTGACGGCATCCTGTTCGTGGTCGCCGCCGCCGCGCAGATCGGACTCGGCATCGGCGGCGGACTCGTCGAGCCGGTGGTGCGCGCCACCACCCTCTCCTTCGCGCCGGCCGCGCTGCACGGTGTGGCCGCGTCGTTCCTCCAGCTCACGCAGCGACTTGCCGCGACCTTCCTGGTGGCCCTGGCCACCGGCATCCTTCTCACGTCCACCGGCATCTCGACCGCCGCCACCCTGCAGGCCGCCCTCGTCACGTGTGCGATCGGCTCGGTTGTGGCGCTGACAGCGTCGGCCGATCCTGCGTTCCGCAAGGCGGGGACGAGGAACGAGGTCGCTGCGCCGCTGCGGCGCGGGGCGCGGAGCGCGGCGCGGACCTGAGAGCCGGCGCTCCGTCCTCAGAACGGAACTCGAGGCCCGCGTCTGTGCGCCCGTCGTGCTGACGGTCGCCGGTCTGCAGCATCAGCCGGCCGGCGCCGCGACCGCAGGCTCGGCGGCGAGGTCGTAGCCGAAGGTGTACAGCTCGATCCAGCGTCCGGGCTGCACCTCCCACAGTCCTTCGCGCTCAGAAAGCCGCTCGAAGCCGAGCTTCGCGTACAGCGCGTGGGCGCCGGTCATCTCCGGGCCGCTGTTCATGACGACGCGGTGCGAGCCGCGCTCGCGCGCCAGGTCGATGACGTGACGGGTGAGCGCCTCGCCGACGCCGCGGCCCCGCGCGGACGGGGCGACGGCCAGCTGCCGGAAGTCCGTCTCGCCGGGCTGCGCGACCTCCGCCAGCGGCCGGTTCGGACGTGCGACCCACACGGTCCCGAGGATCTCGCCGCCGTGCTCGACGGCGAGCCAGACGTCTCCTTCGCGCACGCGGCTCTCGACATCGCGCAGCGAGGCGACGTACTCATCCGACAGCGATCCGTAGCTCGACAGGTACGCGTCCGCGGTCACCTCGCCCGCGCGTTCGTACTCCTCGGTGCGTACGAGCCGGATGCTCCAGTCGGGAGACACGGATGCTGCGACCTCGGCGTCTTCGGCGGGCGTGGCCCTGCCCGACCAGGCCGCGGCGAGCAGCTCGTACGACCGCACGCGATCGGTCGGATCGTGCGTCACCGTGGTCACCAGGAGCTCGTCGGCGCCGGTGACGCGCTGAAGGGTCTCGAGGCGCTCGACCACCGTGTCGGGCGAGCCGACGAATTGGGTGTCGAGGCGATCGCGCACGACGGCGAGCTCGTCGGCAGTCAGCGGGTTCGCCGCAGCCTCCTTGGGCGAGGGGAAGCGGACGGCGCCCTGGCCGGCGCGGATGCTGTGCACCCATCGACCGTAACCCGCGGCGAGGCGGCGGGCTGCGGCATCCGTCTCGGCGACGACGGCGTCGACCGACACGATGACATAGGGCTCGGCGATGCGGCCCGGACGGAATGCCGCGCGGTACTCGGCGATCGCCTCGAGCACGAACCCGGGCGCCACGTGATAGTTCGCGCCAAAGGGCAGGCCGAGCTCGCCGGCGAGACGTGCACTTGGGCCGGCGGTGGAGCCGTGGATCCACACCGCGACGTCGGCGCCCTCGGCCGGCGTCACGTGGATCGGCACGTTCTCGGTCGGCGTGAAGGTGCCATCGAAGAACGACAGGATGTCGACGACTTCGTCTGCGAAGCGCTCGGCGTCGGCCTCGGCGCGGCCGAGCAGGCGCGCCTGCACGACGAACCGGTCGGAGTCGAACGAGGCGAAGGGACGGGCCGCCGGCAGCAGCAGGCCGTCGACGACGCGGTCCTGCGAGGCCGCGGGCAGCGCGGTCTGCGCAACGCTGCGCGACCCCGACCTGCCGATCCCGAGGTCGAAGCGACCGGGATGCAGCTGGGCGACGACGCCGGCCGCCTCGGCGACCTGCGCCGGGGAGTAGTTGCCGATGATCGTCGCGGCCGTGCCGATGCGGATGCGGTGCGTCGCGGCCGCCACGGCCGCCAGCAGCACGTGGGGCGCGGCCCCGGCGATCCCCGGGTTGAAGTGGTGCTCGGCCACCCAATAGCGCCGGTACCCCAGGCGCTCGGCTTCACGGGCCAGCGCGATCGAGGCACGGAGGCCGTCGGCAGGCGTCTGGCCCGTACCGAACGGCGACAGATCGAGGACGGACAGCGGAACGCGGGGCATGGGTGCTCCCTCGGGTGGACGCAGGGTGGACGGCAATGGTGGACAGCGGAGGCCGGCCGGACCCGCGGAGGGTCCGGCCGGCGCGGGTTCGTCAGGACTTCGGGAGCCCGGCGGGGTTGATCTCGCTCTCCTCGATGCGCTCGGACTCCAGGTCCCAGATCTCCAGGACCTCGTCGTACTGCCCGCCCTCGATGAGAGCGTTCAGGGCGATGTTGACCGGCTCGATCAGTCCGTTGCCCTTCGACGTGGCTGCGGCGATGTTCGCCGTCAGCGGCCAGCCGCCTGGCACGAGGCCGACGACCTTGGTGTCGCCGGTCTCGCGTGCCGCCCACGCCGACGTCGCGTTGGGACCGAAGGTGGCGTCGATGCGGCCCGACTGCAGCGCGAGCACGGTCGCGGCGTTGTCGTCGTAGTACTGCAGCTCGGCGGGCTCCTCGCCGGCGGCTTCGAGCTCCTCGTTCCAGGCGAGCAGCACCTGCTCCTGGTTCGTGCCCGAGCCGACCGCGATCTTCAGCCCGGAGATGTCGGCGGCCTCCTCGATCTTCTCGATGTCGCTGTCGCTCTTCACGTAGAACCCGAGCAGGTCCTCACGGTAGCTGGCGAAGTCGTAGAGCTCTTTGCGCTCCTCGGTGACGGTCACGTTCGACGTGATGAGGTCGTACTTTCCCGACTGGATGCCGAGCGGCCAGTCCGCCCACGCGACGACGACCGGGTTGTACTCCAGGCCGAGTGCGTCGGCGATCAGCGCGCCGATGTTGGGCTCGGTGCCCGCCGGGTCGGTCTCACCCTCGGGGATGTAGCCGAGCGGCGGGACGTACGCCGAGTGCGCCACGGTGAGCTTGCCCGGCTCGACCGGCTGGAAGCCGCTCGCCTCGAGGGCCTCGACGGCCTCGGCCACAGGCTCGTCCAGTCGGACCCACTGGATCTCGTCGGTCGCGACGTTCGCCGATTCCGTTGTCGCCGCGGGTGCGGCCGCCTCGGCCGGGACGTTCTGGTTGACGCCCCAGACGACGCCGCCCACGATCGCGGCGACCGCGACGACGCCGACGCCGATCGCGATGCCCTGCTTCTTGCTCAGTGCCATTGCTGTGTTTCCTTTTCTCGGGTGAAGACTCGGTTTCGAGGTCTCTCGGGTCAGGCCAGGACCTTCGCGAGGAAGTCCTGGACGCGGGGGTGCTTCGGTGTGACGAGGACCTCGGCGGGCGCGCCCTGCTCGACGACCTGGCCGCCATCGAGGAACACGACGCGGTCGGCGACCTCGCGGGCGAACCCGACCTCGTGCGTGACGATGATGAGGGTCGTGCCGAGCTGCGCGAGGTCGCGGATGACGTCGAGCACCTCGCCGACCAACTCGGGGTCGAGCGCGCTCGTCGGCTCGTCGAACAGGATCACCTTGGGCTTGAGCGCCAGGGCGCGGGCGATCGCGACGCGCTGCTGCTGTCCGCCCGACAGCTGGCGCGGGTAGTGCGCGGCCTTGTCGGCGAGGCCGACGCGGTCCAGCAGACCCAGCGCGAGCTCGCGGGCATCGTCCTTGGACAGCCGCCCGAGGGCGATCGGCGCCTCGGTGACGTTCTCGAGGGCGGTCAGGTGCGGGAAGAGATTGAAGTTCTGGAAGACGATGCCGATCTGCGTGCGCCGCTCCAGCACCTCCCGCTCGCGCAGCTCGTAGAGCTTGCCGCCGCGCAGCTCGTAGCCGATCAGCTGACCGTCGACCGTGACCGAGCCTCGGTCGATGCTCTCGAGATGGTTGATCGTGCGCAGCAGCGTCGATTTGCCCGAGCCGCTCGGCCCGAGGATCGCGACGACCTCCCCCGGCTGCACGGTCAGATCGATTCCGCGCAGCACCTCGACGCCGCCGTAGCTCTTGTGGACGTTGTGGATCTCGACGAGCCCGCGCGTGGCGGTCGTGCTGTCGATTTCAGCGGTGATGGTGTCAGTGCTCATGTCAGCGCCCTCCGAACTTCGCGTCGTTGCCCGAACCCTGGAACGTCGCCTTCGCGACGACGGGGGCATCAACGCCCACCAGCGGTGTCGGACCGGTCTCCGAGTCGCCGAGACGCGCCCACTGCACCGCGATCCAGTGGCGGGCGCGCTGGACGGGCGTCGGCGGCAGCACGCGCACCGTGCCGCGGGCGTAGTACCGCTCGATGTAGTACTGCGCGATGCTCAGCACCGTGGTGATGATCGTGTACCAGACCACCGCGACGAGCAGCAGCGGGATCACGCGGCTGTTGCGGTTGTAGATGACCTGCACGGCGTAGAAGACCTCGGGCAGGGCGATCACGAACACGACCGATGCGCCCTTGACCAGCCCGATCACCTCATTGGTGGCGTTCGGCACGATCGAGCGCATCGCCTGCGGCAGCACGATGCGCGTCAGGCGACGGCGGGGCGGGATGCCGAGGGCCGCGGCGGCCTCGAGCTGGCCCTGGTCGACCGACAGCAGACCGCCGCGGATGATCTCGGCCGAGTACGCCGCCTGGTTGAGGCTGAGCCCGAGGATCGCGGCCGCGAACGCGCTGATCAGCTGGACGGTGGGGAACTCGACGAGCCAGAAATCCGTCGTGAACGGGGTGCCGAGGCCGAGGGTCGGATACAGGTAGCCGAGGTTGTACCAGACGATGATCTGCACGACGAGGGGCACCGAGCGGAAGAACCAGATGAACAGCCACGCGGCCGAGTTCAGGAGCGGCGACTT
This sequence comes from Microbacterium sp. B35-04, assembly GCF_010634885.1. Classification (NCBI taxonomy): domain Bacteria; kingdom Bacillati; phylum Actinomycetota; class Actinomycetes; order Micrococcales; family Microbacteriaceae; genus Microbacterium; species Microbacterium sp. B35-04. The sequence goes on from NZ_MWLP01000019.1 coordinate 27,398, forward strand.
GGCGAGGCGGGCGAGCGCGAGCAGCGTGCCCAGGAAGAACCCGATCGACGCCGAGACCACCGTCAGCAGCAGGGTCAGGCCCACGCCCTGGAGCACCGGCTCCGACAGGAAGTAGTGGGCGAAGACATCCCATTCGTAGTTCTCGTTCGTCACCAGCGACCACGCGAACTGAGCGACGACGAACAGCACGACGATGCCGATCGACCACCGGAACCAGTGCCGGGTGTGGACGACGGGGAGATCGCCGAGGTCGACGCGCGACGACGCCGGCGGCGACGGCGGCGCGGCTTCGGCGGCGCCTGCCCGGCGCGGGAGTGTGTCGGTCATGAGGGGCTCCTCGGTCGGTGGCGCGGTCTCTGCGGGGTGCGCCGGTAGGCCGAAGGTAGGGCCACACGCCGCCGGCGGCCGAGCCGTCGGGGGCCCGCGGCGACACGGATCGTGACGGTCCGCAACGCGGCGTCATACTCCGGAATGCACCGACGCAGACCGGCGCCGCCTGCGCCCAGCGACCTACCGTGGCTCGCATGTCCGACACCCCGTTCGCCATCGCCCTCGAGCTGGACGCCGACGGCGCCCACCCCGCGGCCTCCTCGTCGCCGGGCGCGCTGTCACCGCGCCGCCTCGCGTCCCGGGTCGCCCGCTCCGAGCGCCTCGGCTTCACCGCCGCCACCTTCGCCGACTCGCCGCTGCCCGCCGGCGACACCGCCCGTCTGGATGCCGTGCAGCGCGCCGCGTTCGCCGCCCCGCTCACCTCGGCGATCGGGCTCCTCCCGGTCGCGCACGTGGCGTACAGCGAGCCGTTCCACGTCGCCACGCAGCTCGCCAGCCTCGACTGGGCCTCGAACGGCCGGGCGGGCTGGATCGCCGCGGCATCCGGAACAGCCCGCGAAGCCGCCGCCTACGGCCGTCAGGCTCTGACCGACGATGAGCTGCGCCGCGAGCGCGACGACGTCATCGAGGTCGCCCGCCGCCTGTGGGACTCGTGGGAGGACGACGCGGTGATCCAGGATGCCGCCACCGGCCGCTACCTCGACGCCGACCGGCTGCACTACGTCGACTTCGAGGGCGAGAGCTTCTCGGTGAAGGGACCGCTGATCACGCCTCGGCCGCCGCAGGGACAGCTGGTCGTGGCAGCGCCCGCCGGTACAGCCGGACTCGACATCGCGCTGGTCGATGGAGCCGATGCGGCCGAGATCACGGATGCCGCCACCCGGGCGCGTGCCGCGGGCGCGGGGCTCGTCTGGGCCGAGGTCGAGGTCGTGCTCGACTCCCGCGGCGTGGCGGCGCAGCGGCGCCTCGACTCCCTCGGCGCATGGCCCTCGACGGGCCGCCTCCGGCACGTGGGCGACGCGCCGGGCTTCGTCGCCCTGCTCGCCGAGCTCGCGGCATCCGTCGACGGCGTGCGCCTGCACGTCGCCGAGCTCGGCGTCGACCTCGAGGAGGCCGGCCGCGCGGTGCTTCCCGCCCTCCGCGAGCGGATCGGATTCCGCTCCCCGCGCCCGGGCGGCAAACTCCGCGACGCGCTCGGCGTCGAGCGCCCCCTCAGCCGCTACGCCGTACCCGCCGTGAAGGAGTTCGCATGACCACGTCCCGCCGCATCCAGTTCGGAGTCTTCTTCCAGGGCGTCAACTTCGGCACCATCTGGGCGAGCGACCGCAGTGGATCGCAGTACGACTTCGAGTCGTTCCGCCGCATCGCCCAGACCGCCGAGCGCGGGCTCTTCTCGGCGTTCTTCCTCGGTGAGGGGCTGCGGCTGCGCGAGCATTTCGGCCGCATCCACGATCTCGACATCGCCGGGCGCCCCGACGCGCAGACCCAGCTCGCGGCGCTGGCCGCGGTGACCGAGCGCATCGGCCTCGTCGCGACGCAGAACACGACCTACAACGACCCGTACGACCTCGCGAAGCGCCTGAACTCGCTCGACCTGCTGAGCGAGGGCCGCGCCGGCTGGAACGTCGTCACAACCGACAACGCCTGGACCGGGGCGAATTTCCGCAAGGGCGGCTACCTCGACCACGCCGACCGCTACCGCCGCGCGTCGCAGTTCGTCGCCGCGGCCCAGCAGCTGTGGGATGCCGGTGCTGACGGCGTCGGCACGCCGGTCACTGTCGAGGGCGACCTGGTGTCGTTCGCGGCTCCCGCACCCCTGCCGCCGAGCCCGCAGGGCCGGCCGATCATCTTCCAGGCCGGGGACTCCGACGAGGGCCGCGAGTTCGCCGCGTCGAGCGCGGACGTCATCTTCTCGGGCCACCCCGGGCTCGATGACGCGATCGCGTTCGCCGCAGACGTGCGCCGGCGCCTGCCCGCGCACGGGCGGAGCGTCGACGAGCTCAAGTTCTTCCCGGGCGCCCAGTTCATCCTCGCCGACACCGACGCCGAGGCGCGCGAGAAAGCCGAGTGGGTCACGCGCGCGCAGGTGTCGCCGCAGACGGCGATCCGCTTCCTCGAGCCGATCTGGGGTCGCGACCTCTCCGAGTTCGACCCGGACGGACCGCTCCCCGGCATCGACCCCGTCGTCGATGAGGTCGACGGCCAGCGCGGCTCGCTGTTCCAGGGCCGCCGTGCGATCGAGACGGCACGCGAGTGGCGCGAGAGCGCGGCGGCCGAGAACCTCTCGATCCGCGAGTTCGTCATCAAGCGCTCGTCGCTGCGCACCTTCGTGGGCGGCTACTCGACGATCGCCGACCGCGTCGTGCAGTACGTCGATGCCCACGCGGTCGACGGATTCAACGTCTCGCCGTACCTGGTGCCCGAGGGGCTCGACGATATCGTCGACGGGCTCATCCCCGAGCTGCAGCAGCGCGGGGTCTACCCCACGGAGTATCCGGGCACGACTCTGCGCGAGAACCTCGGCCTGCCCGACGTCAGCGAGCGGGCCGAACTCGCGGCCTGACACCGACGCTGGCGTCCGCCTGCCCGCCCGCCCGCGCCCCGCATGGGCGGGCGGGCGACCCGGGTAGGCTCACCGCGCCGGTCGAGAGGACGGCTCGGTTTCAGGAGAACGCCTCCAACGTGGTGTTCACCTACGAGTCCACCGACGACTACTCGGCCGTCTGCACCTTCGTGACCGGCGAGGGCACGCGCGGCGAGAAGACGCACAACGTCGCGCACACCACCGAGACTGCTGTCATCGCCTCCGTCAACGGCGACCCCCGTCAGACCAAGGGCCAGAGCCAGTTCACCGGCTTCAACCTGGCGGGCTTCGGCGACGTGACCGAGGCCGGCGTGATCCCGGTCGTCGGCGAGCCTTGCCCGGGCAACGAGGGGCACGACGGCCTGTGGACGGCAGCCACCCTGGTCAGCTCGACCGGTGGCCTGTACGCCAACGGCCACCTGCTGACGGTGACCCCGGTCGTGGCCCCCGCCCCGGTGGTCGCAGGCTGATCCACCGCATCACTCGACAGCCCGTCCCGCTTCGGCAGGACGGGCTGTTCGGTGTCCGCTTGCGAGCGAACCAGTGGCGCAAAGCGGGTTGGGCCGCGTCATCCGTCTCTGCTGTTGCTCGACTCGAGGGACCTCCGACCGGCGACCCGACCGACGAGGAAAGCGAGCGCGACGAGCCCCACAGCGAAGATGACCCATCCCGCCACGGTGACACGGGAGAGGACGACCGCCGACCCGCCGGGAACGAACGTCGCATCGGCGAGAGGTTGGTACGCGAACCAGCCGAAGGACGCGATCCCCATCGGTATGAACAGCCCGGTCACGATCGTTATCGCACCCGCCGCGACGAGCGCGGCCGCACCGACCCAGGCGAGCGTCGGGCTCGGTTTTCTGCCGGCCATACGCCGACGCTATCGCGAGGTGATCCCGGTATCCGATGACGGCCCTGCCGCATCGGAATGCGGACGCGATCTCTGCGGCGATTCCGCGGCCTCCGGCGCGGCGAGGATGATGGCGATCGCCTCGACGCCGAGCACCACGAGGGGGCCGTGCGGCCAGTAGCCCGTTGCGAGGGTCCCCGCGACGAGCAGCGGCAGGGTCAGTCCCAGCACGATCCGCACCCACAGGCGCCAGCGCGACCCGGCCGTGACCGCGGCGAGGATGCCGGCAAGGCCGACCGCGATGAGCACGAGCGCCTCTGCGCCCCAGAGGAAGTGCAGAGGCGCCTCCTTGGGCGTGTTGAGGTAGCTCAGCGCCGTCACCGGCGCACCCACGAGGACCAGCCATGCCATGACGGCGCCGCCCCATCCCGCTCTCCGCAGGTCGGGAAGCAGCGCGAGTCCGATCGCCAAGAACGACAGAGCCGCGAGCGCCCCGAAGACGATGTACGGATCGTGGACCGCCTCCCGCGCCCAGAAGTACGCACGGTAGTGGAACACCCACTTCCACAAGGGCACTCCGAACTCCGCCGCCGGGAACGGCAGGATCGCCAGAGACCACAGTCCTCCGACGCCCGCGAGAACCGCGCGCCACGGTCGTGTTCGGTCGATGGACGTGAGACGGCTTCCCCGCATGCGCCGATTTCACCATCACTCCGGCGGGCGGCGCCACCCTCGTGGAGGTCGAGGCGGGTCGTGCGGCCGGCACGGCCTTGCGCACCGGGTTCAGATGCATTCAGCGTCGGCGGGCGCTGGTCGATGCGAAGCGGCGACACCAGAGGTATCGACACCTCGCAGCGCATGTGGAAGCGTGACGATCGATTCGTGGTGCGGAGAGGGTCGTGCTCACCGGAAAGGGCCTACATATGAGCGACGACAATGGGACCGAGCCTGCGCACCCCCAATCGCGGCCGCAGGCCGAGAATATGGACCGGCTTCATGACGACCTGCAGACCGAGTATTACCGGATCGTCGGGATCGTCGAGGGCTTTGATCAGCGCCTCCTCACCATCAAGAGCTGGGGCGTGACGTTCGCGCTCGCCACTCTCGGCTTCGGGTTCCAACAAGGTCACTACGGTCTGTTCCTCGTCGCCGCAGCCGCTGCGCTGGCGTTCTGGCTCATCGAAGCCTCAGTCAAACGGCATCAGATGCGCTACTACCCACGGATGGGCGACATCGAGGCGATCAGCTTCGAGCTCTGGTCCCAGAACACAGCCAGCGGGCCCGCGTCATCGCCGCTCATCGACTGGAGTTTCCACACTGCCCCGCCCCGGCTGGTCGGGGGAAAGCCCAAGGGCGATCCCCGAGAACCACGCCCGTGGAAGAACATCAACGACAGGCCGGGCGCAAATCGTTGGGTCTTCCTCTGGCCGCACGTCGCGCTGCCGCACGTGATCGTGGTCGCGGTCGGACTGGCACTTTTCGTGGTCGGACTCACCACCGGCGCGCTCGGCGCGATCTAGGAACCTTTCGCCGTAACGAGCTCTGAGCGCGCGAGTGTCGTATGTATGTTCTACTGTTGAAGCATGTCACCCGACACCAGCTTCGACGATCGGATGCTCCCCGACGAGCTCGATCTGGTCATCGAGGCGGCCGACATGATGACGGTGCTCGCCGCCCAGCGACTGGTGCGGATCGACGCGATGCGGCGTGAGGCGCTTCGCGAGGCGACGCGCAACGGCCGGGTCCTGACCGAGGTCGTGGAGCGCGGCGTGCGACTGGAGCTTGCGGCCGCTCTGCGGATCA
>NZ_MWLP01000190.1:0-661 GCF_010634885.1 Microbacterium sp. B35-04
TCTGTTTCCATTCCAATTTTTTTTAACCAATTTTTTCCATTTTGAGTCAATTTATAACATTCTTCTTTTTCTTTAAGATAATCATTTTCTAATAAAGCTTCAGTAAATTTAACCCCTATTTTCCCAGCAATATGACCATAACAAGTGCGTATATACGACAACTTTTCTTTTTTTGTTGTTTCTTTTAACGATTTGCTATTCATAGGAGGAGATATAACAGATAAAGCATTGATTGCATCAATGACTTTGTCATTATCAATTTTATAATAGCGATGTCGTCCCCATGTATTAACTGAAATAAAATTAGCTTCTACTAGTTTTGAAAGATGTTCACTAGCTGTTTGAGGTTTTACACCAGCTAATTTAGCTAATTCTCCAGTCGGAAGAGCTATGCCACTAGATAATTCAATTAACATAGTTAAACGTGTCTTATGTCCAATAAGGAGGATATTATCAGAAAAATTTTCATACATATAATACACCCTTTCTGTTAGTACAATTTAATCATACCCATATAATATTTCGGTGTTAAGCGAAATATTATATGGGTATGATTAAATTAGTTAAATGAGGAGGTATTATAGATGAATTCTTCTAAGTATTTCGATCATTTAGTTGTTTTTACAGCAGGAATAGGAATGTTTTTATCCACCCTTGATAG
>NZ_MWLP01000191.1:0-744 GCF_010634885.1 Microbacterium sp. B35-04
GACGACAGCACCCGATATAGATAACTTGCTCAAAGCAGCGTTAGACGGTATTTTCAGAGGATTAGAAGTCAAAGACAGCCGAGTAGCTTTGGTATCAATGGGCAAATTTCAAGAAATGGAAAATCCAAGAACTGAGATAGTTTTAAGGGGGATTGAGTAATGGCGAACACAAATTTAGATAAGTTTCTAGTGATAGAACAAATAATGGACGAGGCACAGGGCTCAATGGAGCCGTATTTAAGCAGTTTAGAGCAACGTTATGAGTATATGAATGTGTTGAGAAAAGAATATAGTAATCTATCGCATACACTAGGCAAGATACAGCAACGTGTAATCAAGCAAGGTGATAAGCTCGAAGTAGACGCAGACGTAAAGAATGTAGCACAAAGTGCAAGAGACCGAATAGACGAGCATATAGAGGCGATAGAAGAAGATAAAGCAGATGGAGATAATCAACCATCGGTTAAGCAATTAAAACGTGCTAGAGAAAAGTTAGACGGCGAATTAGACGAAGACAGCATAGGAAAAGCATGGCGATTGTTGAAAGTTCGAAAAATCGAAATCGAAGAGTTAAATGTGCTTATGGACTTAATCGACGCTATGGAAGACGGTAAACAAGATAAAGCAGAGAGTATTGTTAAAAAGATTGAAAAGCTAAGAAGTGATTATACAAGTGGCTTTGTACGCTATAGAGAGTCATTAGAGCAAGGAGAAGACGTACAAAAAGAAGTTGATAATGTTATC
>NZ_MWLP01000192.1:0-729 GCF_010634885.1 Microbacterium sp. B35-04
GATATTGTGTAAAGATGATCATAACCCCAATATTTTGTGGGCATTCGAATTTTATAGAGACGATGCCTCATTCAAACGTCATTTCGATAATCCAGTTATAGATGAAGGTCATGATAAAGTTATTGAGCTTTTAGATGATGTGCCAACAAGAGTTGTAGTATATCCAGAATATTCAGGTAAGCAAAGCGAAAAAAATTCAGATTTATTGATTGATTCCCTACAACCTGGAACAGTTTTAAAGATGACAGCCAAAGAAGGAAAAGGTGAAGAGTTATTTAATTTAACAAATAAGATGCACTACAACGGAGATCCAGACGGCCCAATAGATTGGGTATTGTGTAGAGCCGTTGATGACCCAGATGTATTATGGGCATTTGAATTTTGTAAAGACGATGCTTCATTTAAACGTCATTTTGATAATCCAGTTATAGACGAAGGACATGACAAAGTCATCGAATTGTTAGCGGATATGCCAATGAGAGTAGAAGTTCATGCTATGTATTCTAGTAAAAAAGTATAAACAATAGATTGAGGTTACAAATTATGAATATTGTTTTTAGAATTGCATCATAGCAAATCATTAAAGTATTATTTTTTATATGCATCACAACGTACAATTTCAAATTGTACGTTGTTTTTTTCGAAATCATACATCTTTTGGAAGGTAGAAGTAAATAATAAAATATGAAAGTAATGATATGAACATAATGTTTAAAATCAAGTTTAAAT
>NZ_MWLP01000193.1:0-674 GCF_010634885.1 Microbacterium sp. B35-04
AAAGTCTTAAATGATGTGAAGTTGAAGCAACACTCATTTTCAATATCAAAGAAATATCACAAACACACAACTCATCTTCTTTAATCAAAGATAATATAATTTTCAATTTCTTCTCATCACAAATCTTTTCTAAAATGTTAAGTAATTTCTTAGATTTATCATCTTCTAAAAAACTTAAGGCATTGTTAACTTTATCCTCATGTACACAGATCACATCACAAGCATTTTTATAGCTCATATAAAATCACACCCTAAATTAAAATATAAATCCTAAAATTGTTTGAATAGTGTCATTTTCTATAATGATAAATAAACCTAAAGCTATATAAATAACAGCCATAATCCAACGACCAAATTTCTCAACAATTTCTCCAACTCCTGGAATATTAGCTAATTTTTGTGCAGTAAATACCAAGAAGAAAATTAAAATTAAAAAGACAAACAAAGTAATTAATAAATTAGTAACACTTAATGTCACAAAATAGGGAACAAATACACCAATATTATCAGCGCCACAACTTGCTATCGTAATAATTGCAATCGTACCAACTAGTTTAGACAATCCTTTTTCATTCAATTCTTTTTTAGCTCTCTCTTCTCCGTCACTATCACCATAAATAGCCACTTTAATTCCTAAATAAATCGGTATTAACCCTAATAATCCTAATATCCAT
>NZ_MWLP01000194.1:0-872 GCF_010634885.1 Microbacterium sp. B35-04
ATTTCTATCTATCTTTTGTTTATTAATAAGTTTAACATCTTGGTCTTATCACTCAATTTTTAATATATCAGTATATGGCAATTTCCTAATCTTTATTGTTTCTTTTTGCCTATTTATTATATGGGAGTTAAAAACAAATCATCCTATCATCGATTTACGTTTATTCAAGAATGTATCATTTTCATCTCCAATATTTGCAATATTTGTATTTGGAGGTACGACATCTTTAGGTTTTATAATTCCTCCATATATTTTAGAAAAGATTAATCATCTTTCATCTTGGCAAATAGGATTAGTTAACCTTACTTCTCCTTTAGGATTAGTACTTACTTCAAAAATATCTGGTAAATTAATTTCTCGCATTGGCAATATTGTATTAATGACTACAGGACTAATTATTATGATTGTGGCATATACAAGCCTAGGATTATTACAATATATATTAAATCCAGTGACAATAAGCTTATTATTACTAATATATGGTATAGGAGGAGGTTTTTTCCTACCGTCTAATACTTCAGCAATAATGGGAACTGTATCTCAAGATATGCAAGGTACTGCTGGAGCTACACAAATAATGATTCAAAATATAGGTATTGCTTTTTATACAGCAGTTACTTCATTATTTATCAGTAATTCATCAAATTCAGATAAACTTATAGAAGGGTCAAGTCATGCATGGTTATTTGCATCAATAACACTCTTTTTAGCATTATTACCTTTTTTATTAAAAATATTAAAGACTAAATATGAACCTAATTAATATATTTATAACAAATAATACTTCTTTTTTCTTTATTAATAGTGGCTATCAATTAGCCACTATTTTTTCGTCAGAAAAAATCATAAGGGGCTTGGGGAGTATCCCCAAC
>NZ_MWLP01000195.1:0-666 GCF_010634885.1 Microbacterium sp. B35-04
AATTGCTATTAGTATAGTACATAAAAAAACTCCTTCTTACATAAGTAAAAGTTCTCAATGCTCTAACTTGCTATATTTTCATTATACACTTTTTTATACATATTTCCAAATATATATTAGTTTTATTTATATTTATTATCTATAATAAATATTGGTATGAATCAGCTACAAATCATGCGGTTGTTTACTTTCTACAACAAGGCACACCATTTATTTATCAAGGACAAGAAATTGGAATGACGAACTTTCCGTTTACAAATATAGAGCAATTTAACGATGTATCTGTTAAAAATGAATACCTTATGGTTAAAGAAGAAGGCGGAAACACTGATGCATTATTAGAGAAACACCGCATGGAAAACAGAGATAATTCTCGAACTCCAATGCAATGGAATAATGAAGATTATGCTGGTTTCTCTAATGTTGAACCTTGGTTCCCAGTCAACCCTAACTACGTTTCAATTAATGTCGAACAACAAGAAGCGGATGATCATTCTATATTGCAATTTTACAAAGATTTAATTCAACTTAAAAAATCAGATGACACCTTTACGTATGGGGAATTCAACTTAATTGATTCAGAAAATTCCAGTATCTTTGCATATACTCGCACATTAAGTAATAAAACAGCAGTCATTGTCGGTAATCTAACAAATCAAACAGCAA
>NZ_MWLP01000196.1:0-698 GCF_010634885.1 Microbacterium sp. B35-04
TTGTAAACAAAGGAGTAGAGCATGTAGCCAATAAATATCCATGGTCAAGTGCTGCTTGGTTCTGGAATAATAAAAATATAAATAAAATAGTTGATAATGGAGGAAGCGTTCAAGACGTTACTCGTGTAGTCAATGGTGGTACTAATGGTTTAAATGATAGAATCAACTACTACAACCAAGCAAAAAAAATATTCACTTAATAAGTAATTTATAATAGATTTAAATGTCGATATAATTAACCATTTAAGTTACCAATCATAGGAATGTAACAAGAAGGCTGATTTTGTATTTTACAAAATCAGCCTTTTATATGAGTTTTTAACTTCATTAGACAAATATTCATCAATTTTTATACAAAGCACATATTAATTCACAATTCTCTACTTATTTCACAAAATACGCCTACTATATCCTTTTTTGAATACAAATGATTCCTTTCTTTATTAGACTCTCCTGATCATATCTGCATATATACTCAATAATAAAGCATTAACTACAAAATTTATCACTATTACTATTAAATTTTGGGGGGAAGTTCTCAATTTGATTTCTTGATCACTCAATTTTTCTAACTTACTGATAACGTTACTGTTCTTTTTGTAATTATATAAATATAAATTCAAAAATAAATTTATATCACAGAAGATTTAAAGAAATATTTTTTCAACCTTATTTATTGATTAAAAAAAGACGACATA
>NZ_MWLP01000197.1:0-744 GCF_010634885.1 Microbacterium sp. B35-04
TAACACATTGTATAGCTCTACAGTCACTATCATAAATGTTACTCATCCCAATCAATTTGCAGCTGCTTTAAAAAAGCTTCTCGATCCTTTTCTAGTTGAGGATCTATATCACTTCTAACCTTTTTAGTATATTTTCGATCTTCTAACCATTGTGGTGTTTTTTCTCTACTAATATATTGTCTTGAATCGACTGTATTTTTACTTTTAGCGTACTTTTTATTATAGATACGATTTTCAGGTTCGAATATAAATTCTAGGTATTCTATTTTGCGTCCCTTTTTTGCTCTAACTTTATGTATCTTTAATGCTTTAAAAATATAACTGAGTTCGTTAATAATAGGTTTTAATACATTCTTATTAATATCGGTCATTCTATACGATGTTGGAATATCTAATCGCTCTCTAAAATCATTTATTTTCATTTTTAAATAACCTGTATGTTTAAACTGCTTAAGTATTCTAAACATGTTTTTAGAATACGTTGATTTAAGCGTTGTCATTTCTTCTAGTTCAAATTTTGTAAAATTATTCGTAATTGAATTAAGTATATGCTTTAGATTAGGGGATGTTGAAATCTCTAAATATTGTTCCTTTTTATGAATTCTATAATGATTAAACAATACAAAGCGCTCTATGATATCATCATCTTCATACTTAATTGTTAATTCCAACATTTTTTTGTATACATCATCCAAATCTTTCACAAATCTATTAATATTACGCGTTTTAGGATTATAGTTACTT
>NZ_MWLP01000198.1:0-1078 GCF_010634885.1 Microbacterium sp. B35-04
CAAAATAAAATTAGTGAAGTGGTAATAGGCATTGCCGGTTGTGGTGGTATAGGTGGTGCTGTAGCCGAAAGGTTAGTAAGATTAGGAGTTCGTCATATAAAAGTAGCAGATCCAGATTATTTTGAGCTTTCTAATATTAATAGACAATTTGGTGCATCTTTGGATAATCTTGGAAGAAATAAGGCAGAAGTAGTTGGAGAATCTATATTTAATATTTCAAGAGATGTAAATGTTGATGTTTATCCTGAAGGTATTAATAATAATACTGCTGATGATTTTGTAGAAGGTTGTGATTATGTTTTAGATAAAATTGAATTATTTGAATTAGAAGCTCGCTATGCATTACATAGAGCTTTTCAAAAGAATGAAAGATGTAAATTTATGTTAACTGTGCCAGTATTTGGTCATAGAGCTTTCTTCTTTAAATGGACTAAAGATTCAATGTCAGCTGAAGATTATTTTGATATCAAGCCAGGTTCAGAGCTAGATGAAAAAAATACAAGAAAAATAGTTTATTCTCTTTTTCCAGAATACCCTCAATTTCCATCCAAAGAAAGATTAGATGATTGGTTAATTAATAATAAAGAATGCCCTATCTTTGCTGGATGTCCCCCCTTAGCTCAAGGTCTTTTAGTAGAAAGATTGAGTTTTGAAATAACTGGTCTGAAAGATATTCCAGAATATAAAGAATTACCGTCAACTCCAAGTTATTCTATGTTTGATTCAGCCTCTTGGGAAACAAAAATTGTAGAAAGAGAGGAAAATAAAATTGATTAATAACTTATTATCGATGAAGAATGTGAATCTTACTGATATTAATACTATTTTTGAAAAAGCAGATTATTATGAAAAAGCTTTAAAAAATGGAAAAGTAATTAAGGATTTAGAAGGTAAAATTCTTGCTACGCTTTTTTATCAACCAAGTACCAGAACTAGAATGAGTTTTACAAGTGCCATGTATCGATTAGGTGGACAAGTCATAGATATGGGGGGACCTAAAGTAGCACGCACTGATGATTATTTTGACGAGAGTATGTCAGATACTATTAAATATATTGAACAGTATTCAGACATCATG
>NZ_MWLP01000199.1:0-553 GCF_010634885.1 Microbacterium sp. B35-04
TGTAAATGGAAGAAAATCACCATATACACTATATGATGAAAAACTTGCGACTTACACTAAAGAAGATGCCTTTAATCAAGAAGCTGCAGTAGGATTTATCGATATTTATGGTTTACCAACACAAGTCAATGCTATGTTACATGGAGGCTATAGTAATGAGTAATAAAGCTTGGGGAGGCAGATTTGAAGCACAACCAGAAGAATGGGTTGATGAATTTAATGCATCAATTGATTTCGACCAAAATCTAATCGATCAAGATGTACAAGGCAGTATAGCACATGCTACAATGCTCGCTAATCAAAATATTATCAGTCAAGATGAAGCCCGTACAATTATCGAAGGGCTAAAAGCAATTCAAAAAGACGTACATCAAAATAAAATAGCATTCAAAGCGTCATTAGAAGATATTCATTTAAATATTGAACATGAACTGATTCAACGTGTTGGCGAAGCTGGAGGTAAACTTCACACAGGAAGAAGTAGAAATGACCAAGTAGCTACAGATATGCATTTATATACTAAAGAAGAAGTAAATGGCATTATTGAATTAAT
>NZ_MWLP01000002.1:0-34166 GCF_010634885.1 Microbacterium sp. B35-04
CTGCTCGTCGGTGAGGCCGCGGTCGAAGTTGTCGTAGCCGAGCTGCTTGGCGCGGCCGTTGGCCTCGTTGCGCGCGTCGATCTCTTCGGCCGTCGAGTAGCTCTCGTACACGGCGCCGGCGGCGATGAGCCGGTCGAGCACCTCGCGATAGATGCCGTGGCGCTCCGACTGCCGGTACGGCGCGTGCGGCCCGCCGACCTCGACGCCCTCGTCCCAGTCGATCTCGAGCCACCGCAGCGCGTCGAGCAGCTGCAGGTAGCTCTCCTCGCTGTCGCGCGCGGCATCTGTGTCTTCGATGCGGAACACGAGCTTGCCGCCGTTGTGGCGCGCGTACGCCCAGTTGAACAGGACGGTGCGGATGAGTCCGACGTGCGGCAGACCCGTCGGTGACGGGCAGAACCGGACGCGGACGTCGGCGCCGGTGGCGGTGGTGGTGCGGGGATCAGGCGAAGAAGGCATCGCGTCAGAGTGTAGTTGGCGAAGCCGCGACGGTCGGCAGCCCCGGGTTGCGGGAGGCAGCCGCCTCGGGTCGGCCGCCGGACGTGGCGATCAGGCGCGCGAGCGCCTCCAGCGTCGCGCGGACCGCGGGCACGCGGTCGGCCCCGCGCGCCGTGACGGTGTGGATGCGCCGCTGCTCGCCGGCCGGCAGCGGCACGACCGCGACCCCCGGCAGCTGCGGGAACGACTCGATCGCCATCCTCGGCAGGGTCGCCACGCCGATGCCCTGCGCGACCAGGCCCTCGACGGCCACGAAGTTGTCGGTCTCGAAGGCGATGCGCGGTGCGAAGCCCGCGCGACCGCACAGCTCGAGCAGGTGACCGCGGCAGCGCGGGCACCCGGCGATCCAGTCCTCGTCGGCGAGCACTCGCACGTCGAGCGCGTCGGCGGTCGCCGCGGGGTGGCCGGCGGGCAGCACGGCGAGCAGCTCGTCGGCGCCGACGGTGTTCACCGCGAGCCCGCGGGCACTGGATCCGTGCGGGTCGTCGCGGTCCCCCGGGTAGCTGAAGGTGAGGGCGATGTCGGTGCGATCCTCACGTACCGCCTCGACCGCCTCGGGCGGCTCGGCCTCGACGTATGTGAGCGAGATCCCCGGATGCCGCTGGGCGAGGTCCGCGAGCAGGCGCGGGACGATCGTGGGCGACGCCGACGGAAAGGCCACCAGCCGGACGCGCGCGGCGCGCAGCCCTCGGAGCTCGGCGAGCTCGCCGGCCGCGGCATCCAGCGCCGTCGTCACGGCGGGGGCGTGCCGTGCGAGGATCCGGCCCGCGTCGGTGAGGCGGACGCTCCGCCCGACCCGTTCGACGATGGCCACGCCGAGGCGCTGCTCGAGGCGCTTGAGCTGCTGGCTGACCGCGGGCTGGCTGTAGCCGAGAGCGAGGGCGGCGCCGGTGATGGACCCCGCATCGGCGACGGCCTTCACGACCCGCAGTTCGCGCGCATCGAACGCGGGTTCGTCGTCCAGAACGTCGGTCACCGGCCAATCATAAGTCGCTGTTATGTGTCGCATGGGACACCTGCCGTAGACATGAGCAATCTGCGGGTTCACTCTGGATGCATGCCCGCCCTCGCCGACTCCGCCGCGCTCGCCGCCGCGCGCCGCGAGTTCGACGGTGGCCGCGACTACCTGGCCGCGTGCACGGTGGGCCTGCCCAGCCGTGCGACGCGACGCGCCGTCATCGCAGACCTGGATGCCGCTGGATCCGGTCGACCCGACCTCGCCGCATACTGCGCGGCGGTCGAGCGCTCGCGCGGACTGTTCGCGTCACTGGTCGACGTCGGCGCCGAGCGCGTCGCGATCGGCTCGCAGACCTCTGTCGCCGCGGGGCTGGTGGCATCGGCGCTGCCCCACGGGGCCGAGGTGCTCGTCCCAGACGGCGAGTTCTCGTCGATGGTGCTGCCGTTCGTGCACTCGGGCCGCGGTCTCGTGGTGCGGAGCGCTCCCCTGCGCGACCTCGCCGCACATGTCCGCCCCAGCACGGCGCTCGTCGCCTTCTCGGTCGTGCAGTCCGCCACCGGCGAGGTGGCGGATGCCGCGGCTATCGTGGCCGCCGCCGCGCAGCACGGTGCGCTCACCCTGTGCGACGCGACCCAGGCCGTCGGCTGGCTCCCGGTCGAGGCATCCGACTTCGATGCCGTCGTGTGTCACGCCTACAAGTGGCTCTGCGCGCCGCGGGGGGTGTCGTTCCTGACCGTCTCGGACAGGCTCGGCGCGCGCATGACCCCGCTCAACGCCGGGTGGTACGCCGGCGACGACCCTTGGGCGTCGTGCTACGGCCGCGAGGTCGAACTTGCCCCCGACGCGCGCCGGTTCGATGTGTCGCCCGCCTGGCAGGCGTTCGTCGGTGCCGCACCGGCGCTCGAGCTGTTCGCGGCGCTCGACCCGTTCGAGCTGCACGCCCACTCCACGGGTCTCGCGGCCGCGTTCCGCGCCGGGCTGGGCATCGCCGAGCCCGAGCGCGCGTCGGCGATCGTCACGTGGGACGACCTGGACGGCAGCCGGCTCGCACGGCTCACCAGCGCGGGGATCACGGCGTCCGGACGGTCGGGGCGGGCGCGCGTCGCATTCCACGTCTTCAACGACGAGGACGACGTCGACCTCGCGCTCGCAGCGCTCGGACACTGACGCCGACGACTCCGCAGACTGCGTAGAATTCCCCCGCGGGTCAGCCGGGGCCCGCGCTCCCACGGAGGCCGCGATGACCGCCCACCCCGACCGCACGGTGCTGCGCGGTGGAACGGTGATCGACGGAACGGGCGCACCGAGGTACGACGCCGATGTCGTGATCGTCGGTGACCGGCTCGGTCACATCGGCGAGGTCGATCCTCGAGCAGACGACCACACCGTCGACTGTCGCGGCCGCCTCGTGATGCCCGGCTTCATCGACGCCCACGCGCACGCCGACGGCGCCGTGTTCCAGAGCGAGGTGCAGCTCGCGCTGCTGCGCCAGGGCATCACGACGGTCGTGGGCGGCCAGGACGGCGTCTCGTACGCACCCGGCTCCGGAAAGTGGGCGACCCGCTACTTCGCGGCGATCAACGGCCCGCATCCGAACTACGCCGGCGGCGGCGTCGCCGAGCTGCTGCACTCGTACGACGCCACCACGCCTGTCAACGTCGGCTACCTCGTCCCCGCAGGGACGGTGCGGCACGAGGTGATGGGTATGGACCGCGGACGAGCGGATGCCGCGCAGCTCGCCCGCATGCAGCTGCTCGTGGCAGAGGGGCTCGCCGCCGGGGCGCTCGGGCTGTCGAGCGGACTGGACTACGTCCCCGGGATCTTCGCCGACACCGCCGAGCTCGCCGGGCTCTGCGCCCCGGTGGCCGCAGCGGGCGCCCTGTATGCCACGCACATGCGGGGCGGCTACGAGACGAACACGGCGGCCGGCCTCCGCGAAGTCGTCGCGATCTGCGCTCCGGGCGAGGCGCACGGCGGCGTACGCGGCCACGTTTCTCACCTGCATGTGGATGCCGCCGACGCCGAGCGGCTTCTCGCCGAGGCCGCGGCATCCGGAGCCGACCTCTCGTTCGACATGTACCCGTACACACGCGGCTGCACGCTGGTGTCGATGGCGGTGCTCCCGCCGGAGTACAGCGCCCTCGACCTCGACGACGCCGTCGCCCGACTGTCGGACCCGGTCCAGCGCGCGAAGCTGCGGGAGGAGTGGTTTCCCGCCGTCGCGCACAAGCCCAGCCTCGGGCCCGACTGGCCGACGATGATCCGCGTCGCCCACACCCCCGCCGAGGATTGGGCGTGGGCGGCCGGCCTCACACTGGCGGAGATCGCTGCTCGGCGCGCCAGCTCCGTCGAGGACGCGACGCTGGACCTCCTGATCGCGGGGCGCCTCGAGGTCAGCGCGGTGATGGCGGTCCGCGAGGAGCGATCCGTCGATAATCTCGCGCGACTGTTCGCGCATCCCGCGCACACCGGGGGCTCGGACGGCATCTTCGTCGGCGCCGTCCCCCACCCCCGCGCGTGGGGCGCCTTCGCCCGCTTCCTCGGCACGTACGTCGGCCGGTCCTTCTCGTGGGAGGACGCGGCCGTTCACCTCTCGGCGCGCACCGCCGAGCGGTTCGGCCTGCATGAGCGCGGCATCCTGCGCCCCGGTAACGTGGCCGACATCGCCGTCGTCGATCCCTCGACGGCCGCGGATGCCGCAACGTACGACGCGCCACGGCGGCCGGCCCACGGTATCGACGACGTGTTCGTCAACGGCCGGCAGGTGCTGCGCAGCGGCGAGCTCACGGGCACCCGCGCCGGCCGTGGCCTGCGCCGCTCCCCCGCTCCGCCGTCACGAACCTCCGCTGCGGCCCCCGGCCCGCGACAGGCGGACAGTCAGAACCCGACGAAAGGAACCCCATGACCAAGCACGCCGTGCTCATCGAGAACGCCCCCCGACCTGCCGGGCCCTACAGCCACGGCGTGGCGGCTGCGGGCCTGCTGTTCACGGCCGGCTTCGGCCCGCAGGATCCGGCAACCGGGGAGGTCGTGGCCGGCGGCGTGTACGAGCAGACGCAGCAGGTGCTGCGCAACGTCGGCAGCGTGCTCGCCGCCAAGGGCGCCTCGTTCGACGACGTCGTGAAGGTCACCGCACACCTGCAGCACCTCAAGCGCGACTTCGCCGAGTACAACCGCGCCTACGCCGAGTTCTTCCGCGAGCCCTACCCCGTGCGCACCACCGTCGGCTCGGACCTGTACGACATCCTCGTCGAGATCGACGTCGTCGCGGTCCTGCCCGCCGAATGACTGCCGCCGCGCACCGGGGTTCGGCGAGCCGCGTGCTCGAGCCAGGCGACAAGGGGCTCCCCGCCGACGCCGCGGGCCTCACCGTGGCCGAGTTCCTGGCCCGAAAACCCTCTCTGACCGACCTCTGGACCCCTCTCCTCGTGATCGACGACGGCGCGCTCGATGACAACATCGCCTTCCTCGCCGGGTGGGTGGCCGAGCGCGGACTCGAGCTGATGCCGCACGGCAAGACCACGATGGCGCCGCAGCTGTGGTGGCGGCAGCTCGACGCGGGCGCGACGGGCATCACGGTGGCGACGCCGTCGCAGCTGCGGGTGGCCGTGGATGCCGGCATCCCCGCCGTCATGCTCGCCAACCAGCTGGTGCAGCCGGACGCCATCCGCTGGACCGCGGCGGCCATGGCGGCAGGCACCCGCGTGTGGAGCTGGGTCGACGACGTCGCGGGCATCGACGCCATCGAGCACGCGCTGGGCGACTCGGCGGCCCAGCCGCTGGAGGTGCTGGTCGACGTCGGGCGCCCGGGCGGCCGTACCGGCGCCCGCTCGCTGGAGGCGGCGGTCGCCGTCGCGCAGCGCGCCGCTGCGTCGCCTGCTGTGCGGCTCGCGGGTGTGACCGGCTACGAGGGCGCCGTCGCCCACGGCCGCGACGCCGAGGCACTGGCGTCCGCGCGCGCCTACGTCGACGAGCTTCTCGCCGTCCACCAGGCGCTGACACCGCTGTACGACGACCGCGACGTGGTGGTGTCGGCCGGTGGCAGCGCGTACCCCGACGTCGTCGGCGCCGCGTTCGCCGCGGCTGGGCCCACGCGCCGAGAGGCTCCGCGCAACGCGCCAGCGGTGCGTGGAGCAGGCGTGGGGCCCGTCGGCGGCGACCGCACGCGGTTCGTGCTGCGGTCCGGTGCGTACCTCGTGCACGACCACGGCTACTACCGGCAGAACTCGCCGTTCGACGGTGCAGGGCTGCGCCCCGCGGCGCGGGGGCTTGCCCGGGTGGTGTCGCGCCTCGATGCGAGCACCGCGATCGTCGATGCGGGCAAGCGCGACTTCCCGTTCGATGAGGGGCTGCCCGAGCCCCTGTACGCGATCGGCGCCGCGGGCGAGCGGATGCCGCTTCCCGGCGCGGTGACGACGAAGCTCAGCGATCAGCACGGCTTCGTGCGCATCGCGGGCGACTCACCGCTTGGGGTAGGCGACCTCGTCGTGTTCGGACTCTCCCACCCGTGCACGATGTTCGACAAGTGGCGCCTGGTGCCCGTCGTGGACACGCTGGACGACCCGCTGAACGCGATCGTCACCGACCTCGTCGAGACGCGGTTCTGAGCCTCAGCCCGGCTGACCGGCGGCGCGGGCGCGGGAGGCGCGCCAGCCGAGCGGGGCGAGCAGCACCGAGGCGGCGACGAGCACCAGCACGACCAGGGCGAGACCGCCGTAGCCGATCCAGCCGAGCACGGCGCCGGCGGCGATCGCGCCGAGACCGCCCACGATGCTCATCGTGAAGTCGCTGAAGCCCTGGCGTCGCGTGCGCAGCTCTTCGGAGGACGACTCGGTGAGCAGCGTCGAGCCCGCCACCGTCGACGCGCTCCATCCCAGGCCCAGCAGCACGAGCGCGACGGTCACCGCCGTCGTCGACGTCTGGCCGAACGAGGCGGTGAGCAGCGCCGCGACGAGGAGCACCTGACCGACCAGGATCGTCGGCACACGCCCGACCTTGTCGGAGAGGATGCCGAAGACCGGCGAGAGCATGTACATGCCGGCGATGTGCAGACTGATCGTCAAGCCGATGATCGACAGGGTGGCCGCCTCAGACGCGCCGTGGGTCAGATGCGCCAGATGCACGGGCGTCATCGCCATCACCGACACCATCGTGCCGTGGGCGGCGGCCACGGCGAAGATCGCGTACCGAGCCGCGACCGGGCGATCGGCCTTCGCGATCACGCGGCTGCCTGACCGCGCCGAGGCGACCACCCGCTGCGCCAGAAGCAGCGGGTCGGGTCGCATCGCCAGGAGGTACAGCACGATCGCGAGCCCCTGCGCGACGAGGGTGAACAGATAGGCCCCGGTCAGCGGGGGCATGCCGATCGCACCGCCGAGCACCTCGCCGGGCCCGGTGAGGTTCGGTCCGAGAACGGCGCCCACCGTGGTCGCCCACACGACGATCGAGAGATCGCGGCCGCGCGAGGCATCCGTCGCCAGATCCGCCGCGGCGAAGCGCGACTGCAGATTGGCCGCCTGGCCCGCCCCGATGATGAAGAAGCCGACGAGCAGCAGCGGGAACGCGGCCAGGGCGACAGCGACGATCACCAGTCCGACGCCGACGAGGGCGACCGCCATTCCGGTGGTGAGCGACAGTCGTCGGCCATGCCGGCGCGCGATCGCAGCCAGGGGCACCGCCGTCAGCGCGGTGCCGAAGGTCACGGCGGCCGCGGCGAGTCCCGAGAAGGCGTCCTCCCCCGAGATGTCTGCCGCGAGCACCGCACCGAGCGACAGCGTCGCACCGAAGGCGAGCCCGCCGAGTACCTGGCCGAGCGAGAGCACCCAGACGGTGCGCCGCTGAACCGCGGCCACCTCTTCGGCGGTGGTACCGCTGTCGGTCCTCACACCGACGGCGTCGGCGTGAGGTGCGCTGCCATCCTCGTCAGGCGCCACGGGCCCTGTCACGCATCTCGAGCCCTGTCACGCATCACGGGCGGTGTTGCGCAGGATGCCGAGGCCGGTGATCTCGACCTCGACCGTGTCGCCCGCGACGATCTGACCGACGCCTGCCGGGGTGCCGGTGAGGATCACGTCGCCGGGCAGCAGCGTGAAGGCCGCGGATGCGTAGGCGATCACGTCGGCAAGCGAGAAGATCATGTCGCTGATCGGTCCCTGCTGGCGGACTTCGCCGTTCAGCCGCGTCGTGATGACGGCGGGACCGGCGACGTCGAAGTCCGTCTCGATGGCGGGGCCGAGGGGGCAGGACGTGTCGAAGCCCTTCGCGCGCGCCCACTGGCCGTCGGACTTCTGCCAGTCGCGGGCGGTCAGGTCGTTGGCGATCGTGTAGCCGAAGACGTAGTCGAGCGCGTCAGCGGCCGGCACGTTCTTCGCGATGCGGCCGATGACGGCGGCGAGCTCGCCCTCGAAGCTGATGAAGTCCGAGCCCTTCGGCAGCACGACGGCGTCGCCCGGGCCGACCACGGTGGTGTTGGGCTTGAAGAACAGCATCGGCGCGGTGGGAACGTCGTTGCCGAGCTCTGCGGCATGGTCGCGGTAGTTGCGGCCGACGCAGACGAGCTTCGAGCGCGGGATGACCGGGGCGAGCAGCGCGACATCGGCGAGCGGCACGCGCTCCCCGGTCGTGTCGTACCCGGCGAACATCGGGTCGCCGGCGAGGACGACGAGTTCTCCCTCGTCGACGATTCCGAACTTGATGGCGTCGTTGTGGCTGAAGCGCGCGATCCTCACCGGATCAGCCTAGCCATCCCGCCCGACACCACCAGGCCCGACACGGACAGCCCCGGGCCCGCGCAGCGCGCCGGGCCCGGGGCTTCCGGAAAACGACGGATCAGCCGTCGAGACGCACCAGCCAGCCGTGGCGATCGGCCACACGCCCGTACTGGATGCCGGTGAGCTCCTCGCGCAGCGACAGCGCCAGCTCGGACGCCGCGTCGCCCTCGTGCACGATCTCGTAGTCATCGGCGACGAGCTTGCCGATCGGCACGATGACCGCCGCCGTGCCGCACGCGAACGCGCCGACGATGGAGCCGGATGCCGCGCCCTCGCGCCACTCGTCGATCGAGACCTTGCGCTGCTCGACGACGAGCCCGCGGTCCTGCGCGAGCTGCAGCACCGAGGCGAGCGTGATGCCCTCGAGGATCGACTCGGACTGGGGCGTGATCAGCCGCCCGTCGTTCGTGACGAGCACGAGGTTCATGCCTCCGAGCTCCTCGATGTAACCGTCGTCGAGGAAGAGCACCTGCTGGCAGCCCTTCTCGTACGCCTCGGCCTGCGGCAGCAGGCTGGACGCGTAGTTGCCGCCGGTCTTCGCCGCGCCGGTGCCACCGCGGCCCGCGCGCGCGTAGCGCGTCGACAGTGCGATGTTGACGGGCTGGACGCCGCCCGGGAAGTACGCGGCGGCCGGGCTCGCGATGAGGTAGTAGCCGACCTTCTTCGCGGCCCGGACGCCGAGGAAGGCCTCTTTCGCGAACATGAAGGGGCGCAGGTACAGGCTCGTCTCACCGGCGGTCGGCACCCACGCGCCGTCGACCGCGATCAGCTCGCGGAGCGACTCGAGGAAGTACTCGGTGGGTAGCTCCGGCAGCGCCAGCCGCTGTGCCGAGCGCTGCAGGCGGGCCGCGTTGCGATCGGGGCGGAAGGTCCAGATGGACCCGTCGGCGTGACGGTAGGCCTTGAGGCCCTCGAAGATCTCCTGCGAGTAGTGCAGCACGGCCGCCGCCGGGTCCAGCGGGATCGGGCCGTAGGGCTGGACGCGGGGGCGGTGCCATCCGCCCTTCTCGGACCAGCAGATGTCGACCATGTGGTCGGTGAAGTGCTGCCCGAAGCCCGGGTCGGCGAGGATCGCCTCGCGCGCGGCATCCGGAGTCGCGTCGGTGTTCCGCGTGACGTTCCAGACGAGGCCTGCGGCCGAGGGCGCCTGGAGGGGAAGGTCGATGGTCATGGGTGGAATCCTCTGTCGGTAGGACGACGTGATCTCAGATTACGCCTGGAGCCGGGCGACGATCGCGTCGCCGATCTGCGTCGTCGTGCGGGTCGCGCCCGCGTCGGAGCCGCGTGCGGCCAGATCCTCCTCGACCGCGGTCGTGACGCGGCGGGACTCGTCCTGGAGCCCGAGATGATCGAGCAGCAGTGAGACGGAGAGGATCGCGGCCGTGGGATCGGCCTTCTGCTGGCCTGCGATGTCGGGCGCCGATCCGTGCACGGGCTCGAACATCGAAGGGAACGCGCCGTCGGGATTGATGTTGCCCGAGGCGGCGAGGCCGATGCCACCGGTGACGGCGCCGGCCAAGTCGGTGAGGATGTCGCCGAAGAGGTTGTCGGTGACGATCACGTCGAAGCGGCTCGGGTTCGTGACCAGGTAGATGGTGGCCGCGTCGACGTGCACATAGTCTACGGTCACGTCGGGGTGCTCGAGCGCGACCTCGTCGACGAGGCGCTTCCAGATGCCACCGGCATGGACGAGCACGTTCGTCTTGTGCACGAGCGTGAGCTTCTTGCCACGACGCTCGGCCAGATCGAACGCGTAGCGCACGACCCGTTCGACCCCGAACGCGGTGTTCACGGATGTCTCGTTGGCGACCTCGTGCGGCGTTCCCGTGCGGATCGACCCGCCGTTGCCGACGTACGGCCCTTCGGTTCCCTCCCGGACCACTACGAAGTCGATGTCACCGGGCTCGGCGAGCGGGCCGGGCACGCCCGAGTACAGCTTCGACGGCCGCAGGTTGACGTAGTGGTCGAGCTCGAACCGCAGCTTCAGCAGCATTCCGCGCTCGATGTTGGCGTTCTTGAGGCGCGGATCGCCGGGGACACCGCCGACCGCACCGAGCAGGATCGCGTCGTGGTCCTTGATCGCGGCGAGGTCGTCGCCGGTCAGCGTGTCGCCGGTGTCGAGGAAACGGCCGGCGCCCAGCGAGAAGCGCGTCTTCTCGAAGCGGATGCCGCTGCCCGCAACCGCGGCATCCATCACCTTCTCCGCCTCGGCGATGACCTCCGGACCGATGCCGTCACCCGGGATGACGGCCAGCTTCACGACGCGCGACATAGTGCTCCTACGACTTCTGGCGGGACCCTCCCAGGGTAGTGGCCGCGATGACCCCCGCGACGACGACCAGGGCGGCGCCGATGAGCGCGGTGACGGTCACGCCGGCGTCGAACGCCGTCGCGGCCGCCTCGAAGAGCGCGTCGCCCGCGGTGCCCCCGATCTCTCCGGCCGCGTGCACCGCACCGGCCAGGGTCTCGGACGCGGCCGCGGCCGCGGCATCCGGAATCCCTTCGGGGACGACGAGATTCGTGCGATAGAGCGCCGTGAGGATGCCGCCCAGCACGGTCGTGCCGAGCACCGCGCCTAGCTCGTACGCGGTCTCGGAGACCGCGCTGGCGGCTCCGGCCTTCGCCGGCGGCGCGCTGGACAGCACGAGCTCGTTCGAGACGGTCTCGGCGGCGCCGATGCCGATGCCGAGCGAGACGAAGGCCGCCACCAGTGCTGCGATGCTCTCGGGTCCGGTGGCGTACGCCACCGTGATGTACCCCGCGACGGAGAACACCAAGGCCACCGGCACCACGACGCGAGCAGGCCACCTCTTCGAGATCGGCACGACCACGAGTCCGGCCACGATCATCATCGCAAGACCCGGCACGAGCGCGAGACCCGCCTGCATCGGCGAGAGGCCGACGATGAGCTGCAGGTGCTGCGCGACGAAGAACAGGAACCCGACGAGCGCGATGACGCTGAGGAGGTTGACCATGAGCGCGCCGCTGAAGCTTCCCCGGCGGAACAGGCGCATGTCGAGCATCGGCGTGCGGGCGCTCAGCTGGCGCCGCACGAAGAGCACGCCGAAGGCCAGCCCGGCGAGCATCGGCAGCCACGCCGCGACCGCGAACCCGTGCACCGCGAGCTCCTTGATGCCGTAGACGATGGGGATCATCGTCGCCATCGAGAGAGCGATGCTGAGCGGGTCGATGCGGCCCGGCTTCGGATCGCGGCTCTCGGGCACGAGCAGGGGCGCCAGCACCAGGAGCGGGATGAGCACGGGCACCGACAGCAGGAACACGGATCCCCACGAGAAGTGCTCGAGCAGGAGTCCCCCGACGATCGGGCCGAGCGCCGCGCCGGCCGAGAACATCGCCGCCCACACGGCGATCGCGAGACGGCGCTGATCGCGGTCGGTGAAGATGCTCCGCAGCAGCGACAGCGTCGAGGGCATCAGCATCGCGCCGAACACGCCCATGGCGGCGCGCGCGACGATGAGCCACCCCGCGCTCGGGGCGAAGGCGGCGAGCACGGAGGCCGCCGCGAAGCCGGTGGCGCCGATGAGCAGCATCCGTCGCCGCCCGAACCGGTCGCCCAGCGTCCCCATGGTGACGAGCAGGCCCGCCAGCACGAGCGGGTAGGCGTCGATGATCCAGAGCTGCTGGGCGCTCGAGGGCCCGAGCTCGAGCGCGATCGACGGCAGCGCGAAGCTCAGCACCGTGTTGTCGACCGAGACGAGCAGCACCGGCAGCATGAGCACGACGAGCGCGGCCCAGCCGCGCCAGCCGACCTTCCGTCCCTGGGCGTCGGCGAGCGAGAGTTCTTGAGTGAGAGTCATCATTTCTATACCGTCCAGCCGGTATAGTATCAGGATGCGGCCTCGCCTGTCGATACGATCGACGCCATGAGTCGCCCTCCCCTCGCCCGCGAGAAGGTGCTCGACGCCTTCGAGCAGATCCTCATCGAAGAGGGCGAGCGCGCCGCGACGATGGATGCCACCGCGAAGGCGGCCGGGGTGTCCAAGGGCGGTCTGCTCTACCACTTCGGCACCAAAGAGGCCCTCGAATCGGCGATCATCGACCGCCTGCGGACCCTGGTGGCCGACGATGTCGCTGTGATGACCGTCGCCCCGGAGGGGCCGATCGCGTACTTCCTGCGCACATCGGTGATGGCGAACGACCCCATCGACCGCGCCATCCTCGCCACGTCTCGCCTCGCGCAGGGCGGCGACGCCGTGGCCAGCGACGCACTGCGCGACGTGCGCGAGCAGTGGGCCGCGGCCCTCCGACCGCACACGAAAGACGGGGTGGCGCTCGACCTGGTCATGCTCGTCAGCGACGGGCTTTACTTCAACAACGCGCTCTCGGGCGGCTCGATCCCGGGGCCGGTCCCCCGCGGCCCTGCGCTCGACGCGCTCATCGCCCTCGTCGAGGGCGCGACGCGGGTCTAGACCCTCCGAGCGCTGCACATTGCGGCGATCGCGTGCCGGCGCGACGCCGCGCTCGCACGAAAGTGCAGCGCTGGCGCCCGTCTCTCAGCCGCGCCGGGCGAGGACACGGCGCGCACGCCGCAGCATGGCGTGGACGACGAGCGGGTGCGCCAGCGAGACCGGAGTGAAGTACACGCGGCCGCGCCAGTCGTTGAAGGTGACCACCGTGGTGACGCGCACGACGGCGGCCGCGGCATCCACCCCCACTCCGCAGCGGAAGGTCAGGTGCTTGTCGGCGTATTGGATGAGGGCCTCGTCGCCGACCACCCGGCGCACGTCGAAGACGCCGCGCGGCGCGGCCTCGAGTCCGAGCAGCGGGGCGAGCGCCATGCGCACACCCATCGCGACCTTCACCCACGCGGGGGGCGGACGACGGCCGGAACAGGGTCTCGGCCCAGACGCGCGGGTCGTCGGTGCTGCGCGGCGGCTTCGACACCAGGATCACGTCGCCGTAGTCGAAGCGCGACAGACCTTCGAACGCGAGGCTGCGGAAGCCGGGGCTCCCGCCGGATGCGGGCACGGGAGCGGCAGCCTGCACGGATGCCTCCCCCGGTGCCATCGCTCAGTCCTCGGTGACCTCGATGCGGCGGAACAGGTCGGCGCCCACCGCTTCGCGCATCTCGTCGAGAAGGTCCTCGGGCACCGGCGAGTCGACCGTGAGCACCGAGAGGGCGCGGCCGCTGGCGTCGGCCTGCGCCACCTGCAGCCCGGCGATGTTGATGCCGGCGCTGCCGAGCTTCTGGCCGTAGATCGCGACGATGCCGGGACGGTCGGCGTACCGCATCACGAGGTGGTGCCGCTCGATCGGCACCTCGATCTCGTAGCCGTTGATGCCGACGACCTTCGGCACCATGCGCGTGCCGGCGAGCGTGCCGGCGATCGTGAGCACGGACCCGTCGGCGAGGGTGCCGCGGAGGATCGTGATGTTGCGGTACAGCGGGCTCTCGGCCTCGACGATCAGTCGCGTCTCGATGCCGCGCTGCTCGGCGAACAGCGGCGCGTTGACGTACGAGACGTTCTCGCTGACGACGTTGGCGAGGATGCCCTTGAGCGCCGCAAGGCGGTAGACGCTGACGTCGTACGCCGCGAGCTCGCCGCGCACCTCGATGTCGAGACTCGTGAGGGCGCTGTGGGCGAGGCCGGTGAAGAACTGCCCGAGCTGCTCGACGAGCGAGATCCCCGGGCGCACAAAGGGGTCGATGATGCCGCCGGCGACGTTGACCGCGTCGGGCACGAGGTCGCCCTCGAGGGCGAGCTTGACCGACTTCGCGACCGAGACGCCCGCCTTCTCCTGCGCCTCGTCGGTCGAGGCGCCGAGGTGCGGCGTGACGACGACGTTCGGCAGGCTCAGCAGCGGGAAGGCCGTGCCGTCGGCTGCCGGCGGCTCGCTCGTGAACACGTCGAGGCCGGCGCCCGCGATCTCGCCCTCGGTCAGTGCGGTGTACAGCGCCGCTTCGTCGATGAGGCCGCCGCGCGCGACGTTGACGACGAACGCCGTCTTCTTCATGAGGCGGAACTGCTCGGTGCCGATCATGCCGGTCGTCTCAGGCGTCTTCGGCATGTGGATCGTGACGAAATCGCTCTGCGCGAGCAGCTCGTCGAGCTCGAGCAGCTGCACGCCGAGCTGCTGCGCCCGGGTCGGAGTGACGTAGGGGTCGTACGCGACGACCGAGACGCCGAACGCCTGCAGACGCGCCGCGATGAGGGCGCCGATGCGGCCGAGGCCGATGATGCCGACGGTCTTCTCGAACAGCTCGGTGCCGGTGTAGGAGCTGCGCTTCCAGGCGCCGCCCGAGAGCGACGCATGAGCGGCCGGGATGCGGCGGGAGAGGCTGAGGATGTGCCCCACGGTGAGCTCGGCCGCCGAGATGATGTTCGAGGTCGGCGCGTTCACGACCATGACACCCGCGGTGGTGGCGGTCTTGATGTCGACGTTGTCGAGGCCGACGCCGGCGCGGGCCACGACCTTGAGCACGGGAGCGGCCGCGATCGCCTCGGCGTCGACCTTCGTCGCCGAGCGGATCAGCACCGCGTTCGCGTCGGCGAGGGCCGCCAGAAGCGCGGGGCGGTCGGTGCCGTCGACGTGGCGCACGTCGAAGTCGGGCCCCAGGGCGTCGATCGTGGCGGGAGACAGTTCTTCGGCGATGAGGACGACAGGCTTCGGCACAGGTGGTTCCTTTGGGGGCGGTGCGCGAGCGCGCGGAGCAGGGCAGACCGGATGCCGCGCCGCACGCCGTCGGGGGCGAGGCCTGTGACAGCCTACCGCCCGTGCGGCGACCCGCCCGACCGTGTGACGGCCGTCGGGCTCGACCCGGTGGCCTCGAGCCGCGGGAGCCTCAGCCCAGGAAGGATGCCGAGTTGAGCGTCGTGTAGGCGACGACGTTCAGCCAGAACACCGCGACGAGCGCCAGGCCGGTGAGCATCACGAGCAGCAGCTCGTGCGGCGCGCGCCGGTACCCGATCGCGAAGGCGGCGCCCCACACGATCAGCGGGAACAGCGCAGCGAAGATCCAGATGAACCACCCGAACGCGTTGAGCGTGAGTCCCGCTCCGGCGAACACCTGGAGAGTGGCGACGAGGTTGCCGATCGCATTCCAGACGGCGTACGCGTAGAACAGACCGACGATGCCCGCGATCGCGGCCACGAGCCAGGTGGGTGTCTTTCCCCTCCGCGCCGCGGGCGCGTCGGGGAGGACTGCGCGGCCAGAGGCTTCGCGCGACCGGCCGGCATCATCTGGAGACGGCGTGGCAGCCGTGACGTCGTCGCTCATTGTCCGATCGCCCCGATCATCACGAAGGGCCAGGGCAGCAGCAGGACCGCGCCGACCGCCAGCCACGCGAATCTGACCCACGCGCGCGAGCGGCGGGTGAGGAGCAGGGTCGTCACGAACCACAGCACCGGTGCGAGTACGGCGAGCCACAGGCTCCCCTGGTACATCACGTCGAGCACGAGGTACTGCGCCCGGCCCTGCAGCCGCAGGCCGCCGATGATCCAGCCGACCGCGTAGAGCGCGTACACGCCGCCCAGCACGCCCAGGGCGACGAGCGCGCCGTTGCCGAGGTGCCGCCGCTCAGTCACGATCGTGTCGCCGTCGGCAGGCACGGGTTCTTCGACGGATGCCGCACGCGGCGCAGCCGCTGAGCCCAGCGTGTCACTCCCCTTGCCGACGGCGGTGTAGCCCTTCGGAAGCCCCTGCCCCGAGGCCGGCGCCGGGGCCGGAGCTGCGTGCTCGGGCGCGACGTCGGTTCCAGCAGCCGCTCCGACATCGAGCGTGGGGTCGTCGTCACCGTCCCAGGTGAGGGCGTCGTCGTCGCGTCCGGTCGTCACGGTCTCAGAGTAGTGCGCCGCGCGGGGCGGCCGAGAGCCGACCGGCGCTGCGGCGGGCTCTCGGCATCCCGAGCTCAGTCGAACAGGCGCATCATCAGCGTGTGCCAGGTCTCATGACCGACGATGCCGTCGGCGGGCGGCAGGAAGACGCCCTGGAACTCCCGCACCGCGGCGTCGGTCTGCGGGCCGAAGTCCCCGTCGACGGTCACTCCGGCCAGCAGCGTCTGCACGGCACGAACCGCCTCGCCCTTCGCCCCCGCCGGACCGTCGCCCTGCTTCACGGTGATGATGAGGCTCGGCCAATCCAGTTGGCCGAGGGTGGTCGAGATCTCCACGGCACGCAGCGTCTGCTGGAAGGCGCGCGCGGCCTGGCCGCTCAGCGGCCCGAATGCACCGTCCGCGGCGATCGTCGCCCCGTGCGCGCGCAGCAGATGCTGCGCCGCCAGCACGCGCCAGTTCGTCGCCTGCGACGATCCCTGCTTCACGAGCGCCCACGGACGCTCGCCCGGCACGAAGGTGCTGAAGAACGACCAGGTCTCGCGTCCTGCGACGCCGTCGAGCGAGAGGCCCCACGACTCCTGGAAGAACTCGACACGCTCCTTCGTCATGGGGCCGAAGTCGCCGTCGACGACGAGCGGGTCCTCCCCCGGCGAGCGCAGCAGCCCGAACTGCTGGACGGCCCGGACGGCGTCGCCGGTCGACCCCTGCTGCACGGCGATGACGAGGCGGGGCCACGTGATGGGCCCGACGATGCCGTCGGACGGCACACCCTGCGCCGTCTGGAAGGCGCTGACGGCGGCGGCTGTCGCAGGCCCGTACGCGCCGTCCACGGCCACAGCATGGCCGTGTGCCCGCAGCAGGTACTGGATGCCGGGGACGATCGCGGCAGACGATCCCACTCCGACGGTGCTCCACGGTTCGACGTTCATGACGGCTCCTCTGATCGGTGTCCGATGCGGGGCTTGCGCCCCACTCGATTCCGAGGTGCCGCAGACGCGCCGTGATACGTCCGCCCCGAAAAGCCGGGACGGAAGCTCAGCCGGCGGCTGCGACAGCCTCTGCGACGATCCCGGGGTCGGTGACGTCGTGTCCGGCCGAGCCGCCGCCTGGTCCCGATGGTGCGTCGCGGCCTGCGCGGGAACGCGCCGACAGGTGCACGGCGTCGACGCCGGCGGCGAAGAGCGCGGAGATGTCGGCGGGCTGCACACCACCGCCGGCCATGACCTCGACAGCCCTTGACCGGGCGCTGAACGCGGCGAGCGCGGCGAGGCCGTCGATGGACCGGGGTGCGCCGCCGGAGGTCAGCACACGGTCCACGCCCTCCGCCACGAGCGCGTCGAAGACCGCGGCCGGGTCGGCTGCGGCATCGACGGCGCGGTGGAAGACGAGCGTGGCGGGGCCCGCGGCATCCCGCCATCTGCGGAGTGCGTCGACGTCGAGGCCTCCGGCCGGCGTCAGGGCGCCGACGACCACGCCGCCCGCACCGCGATCGACGCAGGCGCGGATGTCGGCGGCCACCAGAGCGACCTCCTCGGGGCTGTACACGAAGCCGCCGCCCCGGGGACGCACGAGGACGTTCACCGCCGACGGGTCGACCGCGGCCAGGACCCCCTCGAGGGTCGCCAGTGACGGGGTGAGCCCGCCGACGTCGAGCGCCTGGCACAGTTCGAGTCGCGCCGCCCCCGCGCCGATGGCGGCGCGGGCGCCGGCGGGGTCTTGGACGGCGATCTCGACCGGACGACGTGCGCGCATGCCGCGAGCCTATCCGTGCACCGCCGGGGAGGTACCCCCCATGGCCCGGCTCCCGCCCGAGGGAGCCGGGCCATCGCCCGGGTCAGAAGACCGGCGTACCGGCCCGCACGAGCCTCCAGTTCACGACATGGAAGTCCGCGGGGTCGATCACCCCCGTCGCCGACGCATAGGCCACGATCGCCTCGCGGATGGCGACCTGGGCGTTGTACACGACCGGCGCGGCGGCGATGTGCGGGAAGCCGCCACCGCCGGACTGCCGGTAGTTGTTGACGGCGACCACGAACCGCTGGTCGGCGGCCACAGGTGTGCCCTCCCACGCCAGGTTCGCGATGCGCGAGCCCTGCGGCTGCGAGATGTCGATGTCGTAGGTCACACCCGAGAACTGGTCGAAGTTGTAGTCCGGGGTTCCCTGCGCGTTGGTCCAGGTGGCCGGGGCCACCGGCGCGGCCGGCGCGACGGTCAGGAAGTACTTCGCGGAGTACTCGAGGTAATCCTTGATCTGGGCTCCGGTCAGCACCGATCCGAGCAGCGTGTTGTCGTAGATGTACAGTCCCGCGACATCCTTGATCGTCACCTGCCCCGCGGGGAAGGTCGCCGCACGGTTGAACGGCGCCGCGAGCGAGATGATCGGAAGCGATGCCTCGGCCGTCCCCGCGATCGCCTTCGAGACCACGTCGATCTGCACGTGGTTCACGTAGTCGAGGATCGCGGTGTCCTTCCAACAGGACTCGGCCGCCGCGAGCGTCTCAGAGGACGTCGCGACGGGCGTGTTCACGTACGCGACGACGGCGTCGTGCTGCGCCTGGACGACCTGCACCAGTGCCGGATCGTCGGCGACGGTGTTGGTGTTCAGCGTGAGCGACCTCGCGGTGGTGACCCCCCACTGCCCCCGCTCCATCGTGAGCTCCAGATCGAACACGCTGAGCCGCTGGCCCCAGTTCTTCGGCTCACTCATGACGACCTCTTTGCCGGTGACCTTGTTCGTCACCCGCACTTCGGGCTTGTCGGCGTGCGCATGCCCGAACAGGATCGCATCGATGCCCGGCACCTCCTCGGCCAGCATTCGCGCAGCATTCTCGACCGGGATGTCGCTGCCGTAGGACGACAGACCGCTGTCGCCCGCATGCACGCTCACGACCACGACGTCCACGCCCTCGGCGCGCATGACGGCGACCCAGCGTGCCGCCGTCTCGACGACATCGAGCACGTCGATGCGGCCGCTCACGTTGCTCTTGTCCCAGATCACCACGCCGGGGTTGGTGAGCCCCAGGACGCCGACGCGGATCGGCTTGTACCCGGGCATGTGCATCTTCTTGACGATGTAGGGCTGGAACGCCGGCTCGGTGGTGCCCGCACGCACGGCGTTGGCGGCCAGCGCCGGCGCATCCAGTTGCGAGATCCAGTAGTCGAGGAAGTCGAGCCCGTAGTTGAACTCGTGGTTGCCGAGCGCCACGGCGTCGTACCCGATCGCGTTGAACCCCGCTGCGACCGGGTGGACGGCGCCGGATTCGGTCACCGGGTCGACGGTCGCGTAGTAGAACCCGAGCGGAGAGCCCTGGATCGTGTCGCCGGCGTCGAAAAGCAGCGTGCGCTCGCGGCCGCGATCGGCGCGGATCTGGTTGACGAGGCTCGACACGCGCGCCAGGCCGATGGTGTTGCCGGCGCTGTCGCCGTAGGCCGCGTCTTTGTAGTAGTCCCAGTTGAGCACGTTGGCATGGATGTCGGAGGTGCCCATGATCGTGATGGTGACGGACTTCCCTCCGCCGGCCGCCACTGCCCGCGGCGTCTGCACCCAGCCCGCCGCGGCGAGCACGCCGGCTGCCGAGGCACCGACGAGGAAGTTCCGGCGGCTGAGGCCGGACCGTGGCGGGGTGTCCGCCAGAGGGGGCATGTCGTGGTCGGGTTCGTGATCAGCCATGTGTTGTGCCATGGCGAGGATCACATCACGCGCGTGCCTCCTGCGACAAGGAGCGGCTCATGAGGAAACTCTCAGCTTCCGTGGAAGGCGGCGCAGACGCCGAAGACCCGGCCCCGACGAAGGGGCCGGGTCTTCCGCCTCGGGTCAGCGCGCGGCGTTGCCCTCGACGTAGTCCTCGTCCTGCTGCTTCCAGGCGAAGAGCGAGCGCAGGTCCCGGCCGACGGTCTCGATCGGGTGGGCGGCGGCCTTCTCGCGCAGCTCGAGGAACTCGACGGCACCGTTGTCCTGGTCGTCGATGAAGCGCTGCGCGAACGCGCCCGACTGGATGTCGGCGAGCACGGCCTGCATGTTCTCCTTGACGTGCGGGTCGATCACGCGCGGGCCCGACACGTAGTCGCCGTACTCGGCGGTGTCGGACACCGACCAGCGCTGCTTGGCGATGCCGCCCTCCCACATGAGGTCGACGATGAGCTTGAGCTCGTGCAGCACCTCGAAGTACGCGATCTGCGGCTGGTAGCCCGCCTCGGTCAGGGTCTCGAAGCCGTACTGGACGAGCTGCGACACACCGCCGCAGAGGACGGCCTGCTCACCGAACAGGTCGGTCTCGGTCTCTTCGGTGAACGTCGTCTTGATGACGCCCGCGCGCGTGCCGCCGATGGCCTTCGCGTACGAGAGCGCGGTCGCCCACGCGTTGCCCGAGGCATCCCGCTCCACCGCGATGATGTCGGGGATGCCGCGACCGGCGACGTACTCGCGACGCACCGTGTGGCCGGGGGCCTTCGGGGCGACGAGGATGACGTCGACGCCCTCGGGCGCCTCGATGTAGCCGAAGCGGATGTTGAAGCCGTGCGCGAAGGCCAGCGTCTTGCCCGGCGTCAGCTTGTCCTTGATGCTCTCGCTGTAGATCGAGCGCTGGTGCTGGTCGGGGGCCAGGATCATGATGAGGTCGGCCCACTCGGCCGCATCGGCGACCGACTTGACCTCGAAGCCCTCGTCCTGCGCCTTCTCGGTCGACTTCGAGCCGTCCTTGAGCGCGATGACGACCTCGACACCCGAGTCGCGAAGGTTCTGGGCGTGCGCGTGGCCCTGCGAGCCGTAGCCCACGATCGCCACCTTCTTGCCCTGGACGATGCTCAGGTCGGCATCGGCGTCGTAGAAGATCTCAGCCATCTTCGTGTTTCTCCTTGATGTTGTGGTCGTTGTGGTCTGTGTCAGCCGCGCAGGACGCGCTCGGTGATGCTCTTGCCGCCGCGGCCGATGGCGACGAGGCCGGACTGCGCCAGCTCCTTGACGCCGAACGG
Source organism: Microbacterium sp. B35-04 (assembly GCF_010634885.1). Classification (NCBI taxonomy): domain Bacteria; kingdom Bacillati; phylum Actinomycetota; class Actinomycetes; order Micrococcales; family Microbacteriaceae; genus Microbacterium; species Microbacterium sp. B35-04. The sequence goes on from NZ_MWLP01000002.1 coordinate 20,995, forward strand.
CTCGAGAGCCCGCAGGAAGGCGTCGACCTTGCCCTTGTCGCCGGTCACCTCGACGACGAGCGCGTCGGGCGCGTAGTCGACGATCTGTCCACGGAAGAGGTTCACGACTTCGAGCACGTTCGAGCGCGTCTGGTTGTCGGCGCGCACCTTCACGAGCATGTGCTCACGCTGGACGGATGCCGCAGGGTCGAGCTCGACGATCTTGATGACGTTGATGAGCTTGTTGAGCTGCTTGGTGACCTGCTCGAGCGGCAGCTCGTCGACGTCGACCACCACGGTGATGCGGGAGAGGCCGGGGACCTCGGTGACGCCCACCGCGAGGGACTCGATGTTGAAGCCGCGCCGTGCGAACAGCCCGGCGACGCGGGTCAGCAGACCCGGCTTGTCCTCCACGAGGAGGCTCAGCACGTGACTCGTCATGGCCTCAGTCCTCCTGCTCGTCGAAGGCGGGCGAGTGATCCCGCGCGTACTGGACGTAGCTGTTGCTGACGCCCTGGGGCACCATCGGCCACACCATCGCGTCGGCGCTCACGACGAAGTCGATGACGACGGGGCGGTCGTTGGTCTCGAGGGCGGTCTGGATCGCGGCATCCACGTCCTCCTCCTTCTCGACGCGGATCGCGAGGCACCCGTAGGCCTCGGCCAGCTTCACGAAGTCGGGGATGCGCACGGTGCCGTGACCCGTGTTGAGGTCGGTGTGCGAGTGGCGGCCGTCGTAGAACAGCGTCTGCCACTGACGCACCATGCCCAGCGACGAGTTGTTGATGATCGCGACCTTGATCGGGATCTTGTTGATCGCGCAGGTGGCGAGCTCCTGATTGGTCATCTGGAAGCAGCCGTCGCCGTCGATCGCCCACACGTGGCGGTCGGGCTCGGCGACCTTCGCGCCCATGGCGGCGGGCACCGAGTACCCCATGGTGCCGGCGCCGCCCGAGTTCAGCCAGGCGTTCGGACGCTCGTACTTGATGAACTGCGCAGCCCACATCTGGTGCTGACCGACGCCCGCGGCGTAGATCCCCTCGGGCCCGGTCAGCTCGCCGATGCGCTTGATCACGTACTGCGGCGACATGAGTCCGTCGGTCGGCTGCGTGTAGCCGAGCGGGAACTCGTCGCGCAGGCCGTCGAGGAACGACCACCACTCGCCGATGTCGGGAGCGGAGCCGTCGCTCACCGCACGGAAGGCGGCATCCAGGTCGACGAGCACGTCCTTCAGGTCGCCGACGATCGGGACGTCGGCGGTGCGGATCTTCGAGATCTCGGCCGGGTCGATGTCGACGTGCACGACCTTGGCGTTCGGTGCGAACAGCGCAGCCTTGCCGGTGACGCGGTCGTCGAACCGCGCGCCGAGGGCGACGAGCAGGTCGGCCTCCTGCAGCGCGAGCACCGCGGGCACGGTGCCGTGCATGCCGGGCATGCCCAGGTGCTGCGGGTGCGAGTCCGGGAACGCGCCGCGCGCCATGAGCGTGGTCACGACGGGAGCGCCGGTCGTCTCGGCCAGCGAGCGCAGCTCGGCGGACGCCCGCGAGCGGATCACACCGCCGCCGACATACAGCACGGGCTTCTTGGCGTCGGCGATCAGCTGCGCCGCCGCCTGGATCTGCTTGCCGTGCGCCTTGGTCACCGGCCGGTAGCCGGGGAGGTCGATCTGCGGCGGCCACACGAAGGGCGCCTCGGCCTGCTGCGCGTCCTTCGTGATGTCGACGAGCACGGGACCGGGGCGGCCGGTCGACGCGATCTCGAACGCCGCGGCGATCGCGCCGGGGATGTCCGCGGCGCGCTTCACCAGGAACGAGTGCTTGGTGATCGGCATCGTGATGCCGACGATGTCGGCCTCCTGGAAGGCATCCGTCCCCATGAGGGTCGAGAACACCTGCCCGGTGATGCAGACGATCGGCACGGAGTCCATGTAGGCGTCGGCGATCGCGGTGACGAGGTTGGTGGCACCCGGGCCGGAGGTCGCGATGGCGACGCCGACGCGACCGGATGCCGCGGCATAGCCCTCGGCGGCGTGACCGGCGCCCTGCTCGTGGCGGACGAGGATGTGACGCACCGACTCGTCGTCCATGAGGGGGTCGTAGACGGGCATGATCGCCCCGCCGGGAAGACCGAAGACGTCGGTCACCCCCAACAGGTCGAGGGAGCGGACGACCGCTTCGGCGCCCGTGAGCACGGGCGTCGAGGCGGTGCGGGCGGGCGGCCGGGGAACGGCCGCGGCGGTGTCGGCTGACATGGTGAGATTCCTCACAGATGGGTCGGACGGGATGCCGGAAACCAGGCTCAACCGGTGGTCGCGCCCTCCGCAGCGGAGCGCACGAGTCGGGAGTACTTGGCAAGAACGCCACGGGTATAGCGCGGAGGAAGCGGCTCCCAGCCAGAGCGGCGGGAGTCAAGCTCAGCCTCGTCGACGAGTAGGTCGAGAGTGCGAGCCGCGATATCGACCCGTATCAGATCACCATCGCGCACGAAGGCGATGGGACCAGCGTCCACCGCTTCGGGTGCTATGTGGCCGATGCACAGGCCGGTTGTGCCGCCTGAGAATCGTCCGTCCGTCAAGAGTAGTACATCTTTTCCGAGCCCCGCGCCCTTGATGGCAGCGGTGATGGCGAGCATCTCGCGCATGCCGGGGCCGCCCTTGGGACCCTCGTAGCGGATCACCACGACGTCGCCCGCCTGGATGGCTCCGGCCTCCAGGGCGTCCATGGCGGCGCGCTCGCGCTCGAACACACGCGCGGGGCCCTCGAACACGTCGGCGTCGAAGCCGGCCGACTTCACGACGGCGCCTTCCGGCGCGATCGAGCCGTGCAGGATCGTGATGCCGCCGCTCGCGTGGATCGGGTTGTCGAACGTGTGGATGACGGTGCCGTCGACCGGGTCGGGGTTGAGGTCGGCGAGGTTCTCGGCGAGGGTTTTGCCGGTGACGGTGAGCGCGTCGCCGTGCAGCAGGCCCTCGTCGAGCATGGCCTTCATGATCACCGGGATGCCGCCGTGGCGGTCGACGTCGTTCATGACGTACTTGCCGAACGGCTTCATGTCGGCCACGTGCGGGACCTTGTCGCCGATGCGGTTGAAGTCGTGCAGGCTCAGGTCGACGTCGGCCTCGCGGGCAATGGCGAGGAGGTGCAGCACCACGTTGGTGGAGCCGCCGAGCGCCATCGCGAGGGCGATGGCGTTCTCGAACGCCTCCTTGGTGAGGATGTCGCGCGTGGTGATGCCCTGACGCAGCAGGTTGACGACGGCCTCGCCCGACCGGTGGGCGAAGTAGTCGCGGCGGCGGTCCGCCGAGGGCGGCGCTGCGGAGCCGGGGAGGCTGAGGCCCAGCGCCTCGGCGACCGAGGCCATCGTGTTCGCGGTGTACATGCCACCGCACGCGCCCTCGCCCGGCGCGATCGCGCACTCGATGCGCTTGAGGTCGGCCTCGCTCATCTTGCCCGCGAGACAGGCGCCGACGGCCTCGAACGAGTCGATGATCGTGACGTCCTTCTCGGTGCCGTCCGACAGCTTGACCCAGCCGGGCGCGATCGAGCCGGCGTAGAGGAAGACGCTCGACAGGTCCAGCCGGGCGGATGCCATCAGCATGCCGGGGATCGACTTGTCGCAGCCGGCGAGGAGCACCGAGCCGTCGAGGCGCTCGGCCATGATGACCGTCTCGACCGAGTCGGCGATGACCTCACGCGAGACGAGCGAGAAGTGCATGCCCTCGTGGCCCATCGAGATGCCGTCCGACACCGAGATCGTGCCGAACTGCAGCGGGTACCCGCCGCCGGCGTGCACACCCTCCTTGGCGCCCTGTGCGAGCCGGTCGAGGCTCAGGTTGCAGGGAGTGATCTCGTTCCAGCTCGACGCGATGCCGATCTGCGGCTTGTCCCAGTCCGCATCCCCCATGCCGACGGCGCGGAGCATGCCGCGCGACGTCGTGGCTTCGATGCCGTCGGTGACGACGCGGCTGCGGGGCTTGATATCGATGGTGTTGTCAGCGGGCGAAGGGGGCTGGGCCATTGTCTGATTCTATGCCGCGCGGCGGATCGCCCTCCCGAGGTTTCGGATTCCCGGGTGCACGCCGCCTCGGGCCGAGGGACAGCCGGCCGCGAGGCTCAGCTGCGCAAGCGGACACGCTCTGACGCGAGCAGCGTCAGGAGGTCGGCGAGTGCGGCGATGTCGGGCACGCGCACGGCGGCGGCTGTCGGGCCGTCACCGACCCGCACGCCCAGATCATCGGCGCCCAGGCTCGCCAGGGCATCCTCATCTGTGACGTCGTCACCGGCGAAGAGCACGGCCGTGGCGCCCATCAGCTCCCGCAGTTCCGCGATCGCGGAGTCCTTGCCCTCGTGACGGAAGGCGAACTCGACGATGTTGTGTCCGGTGCGCCGGCGCCAGTGCGGGGCCTCCGCCGCGACGATCTCATCGGCCAGGCGATTCGCCTCTGCGGCGGCCTCGGCGGTGGCGCGTCGGGTGTGCACGCCGAACCCGAAGGTCTTCGGCTCGATCCAGACGCCGTCCAGGTGCGCGGTCGCAGCCTCGGCATGCGCCCGCATCGCGTCGCGCAGCGCCACATCGGCCTCGTCCTCGCCATGGGTCCGCAGCCCCTCGTCCGGGCTCCAGAACTCCGCACCATGGGATCCCGCGAGCAGCACGCGCGACGTGTCGTCGTGCTCGGCGATCACCCGCAGGTCGACGAGGCTGCGCCCCGAGACCAGCGCCACGACGGTGTCGGGTGCGGCGACCACGGCCCTCACCGCGTCGCGCGCGGCAGGCAGCATCCGTGCCGCCATCGGGTCGTCCGCGAGCGGTGACAGGGTGCCGTCGAAGTCCAGCGCGACGAGCAGAAGATCGGATGCCGCAATGCCGGCGATCGCTTCGCGCACGTCGTCGGCGAGATCGAGCGTCATGCGTTCGCCTCCGCCGCCCGGTTGAGGGCGGGGAACCTGTTGCGCTCGCGGGCGCCGTCGAGGGCGTCGAGGAAGGACCGCGACCAGCGGGCGACGTCGTTCTCGACCACCTTCCGGCGCAGTGCCCGCATGCGGCGGCCCTGTTCCGCGGACGGCATCTCGATGGCGCGCATGATCGCGTCCTTCATTCCGTCGATGTCGTGAGGATTGATGCGCACCGCGCTCGGGAGCTCGTCGGCGGCGCCGGCGAACTCGCTCAGCACCAGCACGCCGCGGTTGTCGATGCGGGAGGCGACGTACTCCTTGGCCACGAGGTTCATGCCGTCGCGGAGCGCGGTGACCAGCATGACGTCGGCCGCGAGGAACAGCGCCACCATCTCTTCGCGGGGGTAGGCCTGGTGGAGGTAGCGGATCGCGGTGTGGCCCATGGTGTCGTGGTCGCCGTTGATGCGGCCGACGGTGAGCTCGATCTCGTCGCGGAGCTGCATGTAGGCCGCGACGCGCTCCCGGCTCGGGCTCGCGACCTGCACGAGCGTCACGTCCTCGACGGCGATCTTGCCGTCCTCCAGCAGTTCGCCGAAGGCCTTCATCCGGTGGCGGATGCCCTTGGTGTAGTCGAGCCGGTCGACGCCCAGCAGGATCTTCCTCGGGTTTCCCAGGCTCTCGCGGATCTCCTTCGCCCGCGCCCGCACATCGTCGCGCCGGGCGAGCTCGATGTACGAAGAGGCGTCGATCGAGATGGGGAACGCCTTCGCCAGCGCGCGTCGGCTGGTGCCGTCCGGGCGGGGGACGGTGATGCCCGATGCCTTGGTGTCGTAGCGCAGCTGACGACGCACGGCGCGGGCGAAGTTGCCGGCATCCGCGACACGCTGGAACCCGATGACGTCCGCGCCCAGCAGCCCCTCGAGCACCTGGCGGCGCCACGGCAGCTGGGAGTACAGCCCGTATGCCGGGAAGGGAATGTGGTGGAAGTAGCCGATGGTGAGGTCGGGGCGCGCTTCGCGCAGCATCTGCGGGACGAGCTGCAGCTGATAGTCCTGCACCCACACGGTGGCGCCGTCCGCGGCCACCGCGGCGGCGGCTTCGGCGAAGCGCCGGTTCACCTTGACGTACGCATCCCACCAGACCCGGCGATACCGCGGCTCGGCGATGACGTCGTGGTAGAGCGGCCAGATGGTGTCGTTCGACATGCCCTCGTAGTAGAGCTCGACGTCCTCGGAAGTGAGCATCACCGGCACGAGATGCGTGCCCTCGAACTCGAACGGGCCGACCTCGATGTCGGGCTGGCCCGGCCATCCCACCCACGCGCCGTCCGCACGTCGCATGACCGGCTCGAGCGCGGTCACGAGCCCGCCGGGCGAGCGCCGCCATCCCGCCTCGCCGTCGCCGTCCACGACTCGATCGACGGGAAGGCGGTTGGCGACGACGACCAGTTCGGCGATGCGTTCGGGCGCGGCCGGAGGGTGGGGGTCTGTCACGCGGTCTCCTGACGGTTCGTGGACTCGGCAACGGGCCCAGGCTAACAGCGCGCCCTCCGGCCCGAGCGCCCTTGACGTGCGAGGCGTGCCCATGTCAAGGGGCGCGCCCGCCACGGCTGCCGCGCTAACGTGGCCTCATGCGCAAGTACGTCTTCGGCACCGGCATCCTCACCGCGTTCACCGGCGGGCTGACGCTGTTGAGGGGTCTCCGCGAGAACGAGCCCTTCACCTGGCGCATGGCACTCGGGTGGCTCAGCTGGGGCATCACGCTGGCCCTCGCGATCGGCGCGATCGTCGACGTGCGACGGGCATCACGTGGCGGGGTCATCGCGAACGACTCCCCCGTCCACGGCCGCGAGAAGAAGCTCCTCAAGCGCCGCCTCGACCGCTGACCCGCGCTCGCAGTCAGCGCCCCGCGAGCAAAGTTCCGGTCGTTGTGCGAGGGAGCGCCAGCGACCGAGACGAAGCGCTCGAGCCACCCAGGTGCGCCGTGTGAACTGCGTTTCGACTCGCAAGCTCGCTCAACGACCACGTTCCTCGCTCACTCAACGACCGAGACCTCGGGTCAGCGGGTGAGGATCAGCGCGTCGCCCTGACCGCCGCCGCCGCAGAGCGCGACCGCGGCCGTGCCCCCGCCCCGACGGACGAGCTCGTGCACCGCGTGGACGACGAGGCGGTTGCCGGATGCCCCGATCGGGTGCCCGATCGCGATGCCGCCGCCATGCGGGTTGACGATGTCGTCGGAGAGTCCGAGCTCGGCCTGAGAGCGCGCGACCACGGCGCCGAAGGCCTCGTTGATCTCGACGAGGTCCAGGTCGGAAGCCGCGATCCCCTGCTTCGTCAGCGCCTTCTCGATCGCCCGTGCCGGCTGCGCGTGCAGCGAGTTGTCGGGGCCGGCGACCTGACCAGACGCTCCGACGACGGCGAGGACGTTCCAGCCGTTCTCGTCGGCGTGGGACCGCGTCGTGAGCACGACGGCCGAGGCGCCGTCCGAGATCTGCGACGAGTTGCCCGCCGTGATCGAGCCGCCCTGCGAGAAGGCCGGCCGCAGGCCCGCGAGGGTCTCGACCGTCGTCTCGGGCCGGACGCCCTCGTCCTTCGTCACGACGATCGGGTCGCCCTTGCGCTGCGGGATCTCGACGGGCACGATCTCGGCGTCGAACACACCGTCAGCCTGCGCCGCGGCGGCCCGCTGGTGCGAACGTGCGGCCACGGCATCCTGTGCCTCGCGGCTGATCTCGAACCGCTCGTTGTGCCGCTCGGTCGAAGCGCCCATGCTCTCCCGGTCGTAGGCGTCGGTGAGTCCGTCGAACGCCATGTGGTCGAGCACCTCGATCGAGCCGTACGCCCAGCCGTCGCGCGAGCCCATCAGGAGGTGGGGCGAGCGGGTCATCGACTCCATGCCGGCGGCCACAACGACGGTCGCGTCGCCCACAGCGAGCATGCGCGCTCCGTCGATGATCGCCGTGAGGCCCGAGAGGCAGACCTTGTTGACCGATCCGGAATGGACCTCCCACGGGATGCCGGCACCGACCGCCGCCTGGCGCGCGGGGTTCTGCCCGCTGCCGGCGGCGAGCACCTGGCCGACGAGCACCGCATCCACGGCATCGGCCGGGATTCCGCCCTGCTCGAGTGCGCCGCGGATGGCGGCGCTGCCGAGCTGCACCGCGGTGAGCGAAGCCAGCTGGCCCTTCAGCCGCCCCTGCGGAGTCCGCGCGGCGGCGACGATGACGACGTCGTCGTGGTTCATGCTTCCACCTTAAGATCGTCGCTGAGTTCGAATGTGCCGAGAAGCTCCGGCTCGGTCGCCGCGACGACCTCTGCCACGGTCACACCGGGAGCCGTCTCGACCAGCACGAGTCCGGCATCCGTCACATCGATGACCGCGAGATCCGTGATGATGCGGTCGACCACACCGCGGCCGGTGAGGGGCAGCGAGCACTCGTTCACGATCTTGGCGGAGCCGTCCTTCGCGACGTGCTCCATGAGCACGATCACCTTCGCGGCGCCGTGCACGAGGTCCATGGCGCCTCCCGGGCCCTTCACCATCTTTCCGGGGATCATCCAGTTGGCGAGGTCGCCGGACGCCGAGACCTGCATGGCGCCGAGGATCGCGGCGTCGATCTTGCCGCCGCGGATCATGCCGAAGCTCGTGGCCGAGTCGAAGAACGCGGCGCCCGGGAGCGTGGTCACGGTCTCTTTGCCGGCGTTGATGAGGTCGGGGTCGACGTTCTCCTCGGTCGGGTAAGGACCGACGCCGAGGATGCCGTTCTCGGACTGCAGCACCACCGTGACACCGTCGGGCACGAAGTTCGGCACGAGGGTCGGCAGTCCGATTCCCAGGTTCACGTAGGCGCCGTCGGTGAGCTCCTGCGCGGCGCGCGCGGCCATCTCGTTGCGGGTGAGCGGCATGTCAGGCTCCTTCCGGCATCTCGCGGGCGGCGGCCTGGGCCACGGAGACCGTCCGTCGTTCGATGCGCTTCTCGGTGTCGGATCCGACCTCCACGATGCGGTGCACGTAGATGCCGGGGAGGTGGATGCTGTCGGGGTCGAGTTCGCCCGGTTCCACGAGCTCCTCGACCTGGGCGATGCAGACGCGGCCCGCCATCGCGGCGAGCGGGTTGAAGTTGCGCGCCGCCTTGTTGAAGACGAGGTTGCCGTGGCGGTCGCCCTTGAGCGCGTGCACGAGCGCGAAGTCGGTGACGATCGCCTCTTCCAGGACGTACGGGCGACTCGTACCCGCGACGTCGAAAGTGCGGACGTCCTTGGCGGGTGAGGCGACGGCGATGCTGCCGTCCGCGGCGTAGCGCCGCGGAAGCCCGCCCTCGGCGACCTGGGTGCCGACGCCGGTCTGCGTGAAGAAGGCGGCGATGCCCGAGCCGCCGGCCCGCAGTTTCTCGGCGAGGGTGCCCTGCGGCGTCAGCTCGAGCTCGAGCTCGCCCGAGAGGAACTGCCGCTCGAACTCCTTGTTCTCGCCCACGTACGACGACGTCATCTTGCGGATGCGCTGGGCGTTGAGCAGGATGCCGAGGCCCCAGTCATCCACGCCGCAGTTGTTGCTCACGATGCTGAGGTCGCTCGTGCCCTGCGCGAGCAGTGCCTCGATGAGCGCGATGGGGTTGCCCGAGAGCCCGAACCCTCCCACCGCCAGAGACGCCCCGTCGGGGATGTCGGCGACCGCTTCGGCCGCCGAGCCCCAGGTCTTGTCGATCATTCTGCTCCTTCGCATGAACCCGCCGTGATGACGTCTGCAGAACTCCACGGGATCGTCGCGCCACGTGACCGAGTTGGCGTGATCGCCGTCGAATGACGCGCTGAGCGTGGAGTTCTGCAGACGATCCTCCGCTCGATCCCCTCGTCCCGCCAGGGCGTCGCTTGCCATGTGGCCACTGTGCGACGTACCGTCCATATTGTGGACACCGCAGCCAACCGCACCGTTCCGGGCGCCCAGTCGATCGCGCGGGCCGCGCAATTGCTGCGGCTGGTGACGTCGGCGGGGAGCGACGGGATGCCGGCGGCCGAGCTCGCGCGTCGCGCCGACCTCACTCGACCCACCACGCACCGGCTCCTCACCGCCCTCCGTCACGAGGGACTCGTCGATCAGGACGACCGCACCGGACGCTGGATGCCGGGACCAGAGCTGTTCCTGATGGGCACCGTGGCGGCATCCCGCTACGACGTGACCGGGATCGCCCGCGACATCGTGCGCTCCCTCGCGGTGCGCACCGAGGAGAGCGCGTTCCTCTCGGTGCGCCGGGGCGACGAAACCGTGTGCCTGCTGCGCGAAGAGGGCAGCTTCCCGATCCGTTCGTTCGTGCTGTCCGAGGGCGTGCGCTTCCCGCTCGGCGTCGCCTCGGCCGGGCTCGCGATCCTCGCGTTCCTGCCGCCCCACGATGTGGACGCGTACTTCGAGCGTCATCCGGAGCTGCCCCGTGAATGGGGGGCCGCGCACAGCGAAGGGCGGCTGCGGACGCGGCTGCGCGACACGCAGGAACGTGGCTACGCCGTCAACCCCGGCCTCATCGTCGAGGGCTCGTACGGCATCGGCGCCGCGGTCTTCACCCGCGAGGGCCACCCCCAGTGGGCGCTGAGCCTGACAGGGGTGGAGTTCCGGTTCGGTCCCGAGCGCCTCCCCGAACTCGGCCGCACCCTCCTGGCCCACGCCCACCAGCTGACCACGCGCATCGCCGCGGGTCGCTGAGTCGTCTCGCTCGCGCAGAACTCGGATGCCGTTTCCCTGTCGGACGGAGGCATCTCTCAGCTATGGTGAGCGACATCCGTCGCTCATGGGGATGCGGCGGGCACTTGCAGTACCCCTGGGGAGGGATACAAATGAAAATGCGCTCAACGGTGCTGTCCGCCGTCGCTGTAGCGGTGACCGCGATACTCGTGTCGATCGGAGGAGCCGCGCTCGCGGACGACATCGTGGTCGACGGCGACACCATAGCGATCGGGACGCAGACCGATATCGACTTCGGCACTCTCGCCTGTGGCGCGACCGCGACGAGACAAGTGGCGCTCTACGTCAAGAGCAGCGGCCACACCGGCTCCGGTCAACAGGTCTTCATGAACGACAGCTTCGTGGACGTGGGCGCGACCACTTCCGCCCCGGTGTCGGTGACCGTTGCCCCCGGCACGGCCGGCGACATAAAGGTGCCGACGAACTGGCAAGGCACGGTGGCGTATCCCAACAACACCCTGACGCCGACCGGTGCGACTGCCACCCTGGCACCGAACACCTCCGTCTCCGGCGACTTCACCGGCACGGTGTCGTTCTCCGGAACAGGCGTCAACGGCGGCGGCAACGGCATCTCGGTCGGTCCCGTCCTGCTCACCGTCCGCTGGAAGGTCGGTCCCTGCAACGTCGCTACCGCCACCACGACGACCGTCTCTTGTCCGGCCTCGATCGTCTACACCGGTTCTGCCCTCACACCCTGCACGGCGACCGTGATCGGTGAGGGAGGGTTCTCGCAGACACTCGCGGTGACGCACGCCGCGAACACGAATGTGGGCACCGCCAGCGCGGCAGCCGCGTTCGCCGGTGACGCGACCCACAAACCGAGTAGCGGGGATGCGACATTCCAGATCACCAAGGCGTCGTCCACGACGACGGTGGAGTGTCCGGCGTCCGTCACCTACACCGGCTCGGCCCTCACACCCTGCACCGCGACCGTGACCGGCGCATCCCTGGCACAGGAACTCGCGCCGACGTACATCGCCAACACGAACGCCGGCACGGCGACGGCCTCGGCGATCTACGGCGGCGACGAGAACCACGCCGGCTCGACAGACGAGACGACGTTCGAGATCCTGGCCGCCTCGGCCAGCTGCGAGGTCACGGGCTACGCCGCGGAGTACGACGGTGACGCCCACGGGGCCACCGGATCGTGCACCGGCATCGGCGGGGCAGACGTCAGCGCCGGGCTCGACCTCGGCGCGTCCTTCACGGACGTGCCGGGCGGCACCGCCTACTGGTCGTTCGACCTGTCGAACTACGCCTCGCAGTCGGGATCGGTCACGATCGGCATCGACCAGGCCGCGTCCTCCGTCTCGCTCCTGTGCTCCGACACCGTCTACACCGGCGCCGCGCAGGAGACGTGCTCGGCGACCGTCACCGGGGCCGGCGGGCTGTCGGAGGACGTCGTTGTGACCTACACCGCCAACACGGATGCGGGCACCGCGACCGCGAAGGCGATCTACGGCGGCGACATCAACCACAAGGCGAGCGAGGCATCCACCACGTTCGAGATCGCGAAGGCGGCGACCACCACGAAGATCACGTGCACCGAGCCCAACGCCTACACCGGCAGCGAGATCACTCCGTGCACGGCCCGCGTGACGGGTGCGGGCGGGTTGGACGCCAGCTTCCAGCCGTCGTACGCGAACAACGTCGGGGCGGGGAACGCGTCGGTGTCGTTCCAGTACGCCGGCGACGCCAATCACGAGCCGAGCCAGGACGCGACGACCTTCGTGATCGACAAGGCGTCCTCGTCGATCACGCTCACCTGCCCGGCGTCGGTCGTGTACACCGGTGCGCCGCACACGCCCTGCACGGCCACCGTCTCGGCGGTCGGCCTCGCGGACTTCGCGGCCGACGTGAGCTACACGGACAACACGGACGCCGGAAGCGCCTCTGCCTCCGCAGCGTGGGCGGGTGACCAGAACCACGTGGGAAGCAATGTCTCCGGTGGCTTCCAGATCGCCAGGGCACCCTCGGTCACGGTGGTGACGTGCCCGACAGCGGCGATCCCGTTCACCGGTTCGGCGATCACCCCGTGCACCGCGCGCGTGACCGGCGCTGGTGGGCTCGACCAGGCGGTGACCCCGGTCGTGTACGCGAACAATACGTCGGTGGGCACCGCGACGGCTTCCGCCGTCTATCCGGGGGACGCGAACCACCTGGGCAGCAACGGCTCGGCGACCTTCGCGATCGAGGCGTGGACGCTGAACGGCTTCTACAAGCCGGTCGACATGGGAAATGCGGTCATCAACATCGTGAAGGGCGGGTCCACGGTGCCGCTCAAGTTCACGGTGCTGGCGGGGACCACCGAGGTCACCGACCTCGCGACGCTCAACGCGAGCTTCGTCGTGAAGGGCGTCAGCTGCGATCCCACGGATGCCACGAGTGACGACCTGCTCGCCACCACCGGTGGAACCACCCTGCGATACGACGCATCAGCGCATCAGTGGATCCAGAACTGGCAGACCCCGAAGACAGCCGGCAAGTGCTACACGGTCGTGATGACGACCGCCGACGGGTCGCAGCTGAGCGCGCAGTTCAAGATCAAGTAGCGGTATCGTCCGCCGC